>QHPN01000078.1 GCA_003219115.1 Verrucomicrobiota bacterium
GCATCGAATCGTTCGAAGACGAACCATGGCCGCGCTGGCGATTTCGCCTAACGGATGATCTCGTCATCGAACAGGAAATCTTTGTTCCGCACGGTGAATCGGCGGTAATGCTTTCGTGGCGCGTTGTAGCCGGGGGCGCTGACCCCGGCGGGAATGGACCTGGCCACACGCTAGATCAGCCGGCGTCAACGCCGCCAGCTACAACGCTGCGTGTGCGTCCGCTGTTCTCCGGCCGCGATTTTCATTCAACGCACCACGAGAACGGCGCTTTCAATTTCAACGCTGAGGTAAATGGCCAGCGTGTGACATGTCGGTCTTATGAGGGCGTGCCGGCAGTAATCGCGTTCTCCAACGGCAGATTCGCACACGAACCGACGTGGTATCGGAATTTTCTGCACACCGAAGAACAGGCGCGCGGGCTCGATGCGATCGAAGATCTCGCCTCTCCGGGCGTTTTCGAATTTTCACTTTCTAAAAAAGAACCGGCGGTGCTGATGCTCGGCGCTGTAGCCGGGAGCGGTGACCCCGGCTCGTCGAATCAACCGGCGTCAACGCCGCCGGCTACAGAATCCATCGAAGCGCGTTATGCCCAGGTCAGATCGAACGAGCTGCGCCGCCGGGGAAGTTTCAAGTCCCCACTGGAACGCGCCGCAGACGCTTATCTCGTTAGGCGTGGCGAAGGCAAAACGCTGATCGCCGGTTATCCCTGGTTCGGCGATTGGGGACGCGACACGTTCATCGCATTACGCGGCCTCTGCATCGCTACGGGCCGACTTGAAGATGCGCGCGACATTTTGGTCGAATGGGCCGGGACTGTTTCGCAAGGCATGTTGCCGAACCGGTTTCCCGACTCTGGTGAGCAACCAGAGTTCAACTCCGTTGACGCCTCACTCTGGTACATCATTGCTGTCGGCGATTATCTGTTGGCAGCGGAGAAGCGGCCGGGATTAACTGACGATTGTCACACCGAGCAATTGCGAGGCGCGATTGAGGCGATTCTCCTCGGCTACTCCACTGGAACCCGTTTCGGCATCCGGGCGGACGACGACGGATTACTCGCGGCCGGCGAACGTGGCCAACAGCTCACTTGGATGGATGCGCGAGTCGATGGCCGGGAGATTACCCCGCGGATTGGAAAGCCCGTAGAAATTCAGGCGCTCTGGTTGAATGCGTTGGCCATTGGCGCGCGATTTTCGGCGCGTTGGCAAATGCTTCTGGAGAAAGGTCGGGCGGCATTTGAGAACCGGTTCTGGAACGAAGACGCCGGACAGCTCGCAGACGTAATCGACTGCGATCACCGGACTGGAGATCTCGACCTGACCTTTCGCCCAAACCAAATTTTCGCTGTCGGCGGCTTGCCGTTGCAGGTGCTCTCCGGTGACAGAGCGCGCCGACTTGTGGAGGCGGTGGAGGCGCGCTTGCTTACGCCACTCGGTTTGCGTTCGCTCGCACCAGGCGAATCGGGCTACACCCCACATTACGGTGGAAGCGTCGCGCAACGCGACGGCAGTTATCATCAAGGCACGGTTTGGCCGTGGCTTATCGGCGCGTTTGTTGAGGCATGGGTCCGCGTCCGCGGTAACACTGATGCGGCTAAAAAAGAAGCGCGCGACCGTTTCCTCCCACCTTTGTATCGGCATCTCAAGGAGGCGGGACTCGGCCACATCTCTGAGATTTGCGATGCCGAGCCGCCGCAAGCGCCACGCGGTTGCCCGTTCCAGGCATGGTCGTTGGGCGAGCTGCTTCGCCTCGAGCGCAACGTGCTCTGAGATTTGTATGAGCGACGAAAAAATACGTGTCCTTATTCTCGGCGGCGGGTTTGGAGGCCTTTATGCCGCGCTGCAATTTGAAAAACGCCGTGATTCGCGATTCGACGTGACCGTCGTAAACCGTGAGAACTTCTTTCTCTTTACTCCGATGCTACACGAGATCGCGGCCAGCGATCTGGACCTGACCAATATCGTCAACCCCGTTCGGAAGATGCTTCGTCACGTGAGCTTCTTCTGTGGCGACGTAGACAAGATCGACGTCGAGGGCAAGCGAGTGACCGTTTCGCACGGTTTCGACCGCCATTCACACGAGCTCGAGTATGATCACCTGGTTCTTGGGCTCGGATCTGTGACAAACTTCTTTAATCTTCCCGGAGTCGCCGAGCGCGCGTTAACGATGAAATCGCTGGGCGATGCAATTCAGCTCCGCAATCGGCTGATCGCGCATCTCGAAGAAGCCGACACAGAATGCGCGAGGGCGGAGCGCCCACCACTCCTGACGTTCGTCGTTGCTGGTGGCGGATTCGCCGGTGTCGAGACCATCGCAAGTATCAATGACTTTCTCCGCGACGCGCTTCCGTTTTATCCAAACCTAAAGGAAGAGATGCTTCGGCTTGTGCTCGTCCATCCGGGCGAATTCATTCTCCCCGAACTCGGCGAAAAACTTGGACGTTATGCCGACAAGAAACTTCGGGAGCGAGGCGTAGAGATTCATCCAAAATGCAAGGTGACCGCGATGCAGCCTAACGAGGTCGAGCTCACGACCGGCGAACGAATCACCAGCGCGACTCTGGTGTGGACCGCGGGCGTATCGCCGAATCCAATTGTCGCTCTTGTGCCATGCCTGAAAGAGCGTGGCCGAATCAAAGTTAACCGTTATCTCCAGGTTGAGGGGCTCGACGGTCTATGGGCGCTCGGGGATTGTGCGCTCGTGCCGGATCCAGCGACCGGCGGATATTGCCCTCCGACTGCACAGCACGCTTCGCGCGAGGGAAAGATTCTCGCGCACAACATCATCGCGAGTATCGATGGCAAGGCGAAGAAGCCATTTAATTTCAAGACGCTGGGGCTCCTGGCGGCCATCGGCCGCCGCACCGGAGTCGCGCGAATTCTCGGAGTGAATTTCTCCGGCTTCCTCGCCTGGTTTTTGTGGCGGGGCATTTACTGGAGCAAACTGCCGCGCACGGAAAAGAAGTTACGCGTCGCGATCGATTGGGCGCTCGATGTCTTTTTCTCCAAAGATTTCGTGCAGTATCTCGACCAGCGCGCGCTCGCGCATAGCCAGACCGAGACCGGCGCCGCCCCTTGGAATCGCGAGCAGCTCTCCCACCCCGAAAAGGTCGACAAGAGGATCGCGGCGTAAGGAATCGCCGCGACGCGCGACCAATCGACATGGAGCTGACGACTGCCGAGCACAAACGGCTGAACGATGATGCGCGGCGCGCGCGAAACTGGAAACGCTGGGGCCCTTACTTATCGGAGCGGCAATGGGCCACCGTCCGTGAAGACTACTCTCCTTACGGAAATTGCTGGGATTATTTCCCGCACGACCATGCGCGCAGCCGCGCCTACCGCTGGGGCGAAGATGGGCTGCTCGGCATTACCGATCGCCAATGCCGGCTTTGCTTTGCGCTCGCTCTTTGGAATGGCAAAGACCCGATCCTGAAGGAGCGCCTTTTCGGTCTTACCGGCTCCGAAGGGAATCACGGCGAGGACGTAAAGGAGCTCTACTACTACCTCGACTCGACGCCGACGCATTCCTACATGAAGGCGCTCTATAAATACCCGCAGGCGGAATTTCCGTATGCGCGTCTGGTCGAGGAAAATCGGCGGCGCGGTCTGGGGGCAACAGAGTTTGAACTCTTCGACAGTGGAGTCTTTGATGACGACCGCTACTTCGATGTCTTTGCGGAATACGCCAAGGCCGACGAGAACGACATCCTCATTCGCCTAACGATTGCGAACCGCGGGCCGGAAAGATCGACGCTGCATTTATTGCCAACGCTTTGGTTCCGCAACACTTGGTCGTGGGGTAAAATTCCGGAAGAATGCACCAGTAAACCGACACTCACGTTAGATCGACATGGCGTGGTACGCGCACACCACGAGCAGCTCGGAGAATATTTGTTGGCGTATGAAGGCGACGCCACGCCGCTTTTTACCGATAACGAAACTAACGCGGTTCGTCTTTACGGTTCTGCCAACGGAAACGCGTTCGCGAAAGACGCCTTTCACGAATATATCGTGCGCGGCCGCGCCGATGCAGTAAACCCGGCGAACACTGGAACGAAGTTTGCGGCTTGCTACAAGATCGACATCGAACCGGGCGAATCAAAGGTCGTCAGGCTGCGGCTTTCGGCTGTAGCCGAGGGCGGTGACCCCGGCGGCAAACGCAGCCACACGCAATCTCAGCCGGGGTCAGCGCCCCCGGCTACAACAACGGAGGACGCATTTACAAACTTCGATGAATTGTTCGCGCAGCAAATTGCTGAAGCGGATGAGTTTTACAATGCGATTACGTCCGTCGGCATCGATGAGGAGGCGAAAAAGGTCGCGCGTCAAGGTTACGCCGGTCTGCTTTGGAGCAAACAATTCTACAACTACGTGATTCGCGAATGGCTGTCGGGTGATCCGGCGCAACCGCCGCCACCGGCCGAGCGATTAAACGGGAGGAACAAGGAGTGGTCGCACTTGTTCAATCGCGACATCATCTCGATGCCAGACAAGTGGGAATATCCGTGGTTTGCGGCGTGGGATCTCGCGTTCCACATGATCCCATTCTCGAAGATCGATCCGCACTTCGCCAAAAAGCAGCTCAATCTTTTCCTGCGCGAATGGTACATGCACGCGAACGGCCAGATTCCGGCCTACGAGTTCGCGTTTGGCGATGTTAATCCACCGGTGCACGCCTGGGCAGTGTGGCGCGTTTACAAAATGACCGGGCCGCGTGGCCAGCGCGACCTCGCGTTTCTCGAAAGCGCGTTCCAAAAATTGATGCTCAATTTTACCTGGTGGGTGAACCGGAAAGACGCAGAAGGAAATAATCTTTTTTCCGGCGGATTCCTCGGCCTCGACAACATCGGCGTGTTCGATCGTTCCAAGCCGCTGCCGACGGGCGGCTTTTTGCAACAGGCGGACGGCACCGCCTGGATGGGATTCTACTGCCTGACGATGCTATCGATTGCGATCGAGCTCGCGGAAAACAATCCCGTCTATGAAGACATGGCTTCGAAATTCTTCGAGCACTTCATCAGTATCAGCGACGCGATGAATTCCCTCGGCGGCACAGGCCTGTGGGACGAGCAGGACGGCTTCTTCTACGACAAATTGAAGGTTGATGGGCAGCAAATCCCGCTGCGAACGCGCTCGCTCGTCGGATTGTTGCCGTTGATCGCGGTGGAAAATCTTGAGACGGCAAAAATCAACAAACTGCCGGGATTCAAGAAGCGGATGGAGTGGTTTCTGAATTACCGCAAGGATCTTGCCGGCTTGATCACATATTGCGACGTGTGCCCGTTCACTGGCAACCGCATGCTGGCGATCCCAACACGCGAGCGATTGCAACGCGCCTTGAGCTACATGCTCAATGAAAACGAATTCTTCTCGCCCTACGGCTTGCGCTCCGTCTCGCGCGTCCATCGCGATCATCCTTACATCTTTCGCGTGGGCAACGACGAACACCGCGTTGACTACGTTCCGGGCGAAGGGACGAGTTACCTGTTCGACTTTCTCATCGTCGAAGCGTTGGAACGTTATCACCTTTTTTACGGCGATTCGTTTAAGGTCGAGTGCCCGACCGGTTCAGGAAATATGGCGACGCTCAAGCAGGTCGCTAACGAACTTTCGCGCCGGCTCTCGAGCATTTTCCTGCCGAACGAAAAGGGCGAACGCCCATGTCACGGCAAGATCGACAAGTACGCCGCCGATCCGCATTGGCGCGATTTGGTTTTATTCAACGAATACTTCCACGGCGAAACCGGCCGCGGTTTGGGCGCAAGCCATCAGACCGGCTGGACCGCTCTGGCGGTAAAGCTACTGGAGAACGCGATCAATGATCCTGATCAACAAGCGGCGCACGAGCACATCACTGGCGAAGCGTCCTACCTACCTCGCACGACTGGCGCGCAGCGCGGACGAAGTTCGCGCCGCACAACGGTTGCGGTTTGAGGTTTTCAATCTTGAGCTGAACGAAGGCCTGGCGGAATTGCATTTCGCAGGTCTCGATGTCGATCCTTTCGACGCGGTCTGCGATCATCTTATCGTCGAACATGTTCCGACCGGCGAGATTGTTGGGACTTATCGCTTGCAAACGGGTGAGCGCGCGGCTGCAAACATCGGCTATTACAGCGAGCGCGAATTCGATTTCGCGCCTTACGAACTCCTGCGCAGCGAAATGATTGAGCTCGGCCGCGCCTGTGTCCACGCAGATCACCGGAACTTCAACCTGCTGCACCTACTCTGGCGGGGGATCGCAAACTACGCACTTGAACGCAACGCGCGTTTTCTGATCGGTTGCAGTTCACTGACTTCGCAAGATCCGAGCAAGGGTATCGCGATGTACGAGCAATTTGCGCTCAAGCATCTTGTCAGGCTGGAGCTTCGCACAATTCCGCGGCTGCAATTCTCGCTTGTAGCCGGGGTCGATGACCCCGGCAGGCGAAGACCAAGCGACGCCTCAAATCAGCCGGGGTCACCGACCCCGGCTACAGTGCCGAAGCTGTTGCGCGCATATTTGGCGATTGGGGCAAAAATTTGCGGTCCGCCGGCGATCGATCGCGAATTCGGAACGATCGATTTCCTTACTGTCCTCGACATGCAGGCATTGCCGGCAATCGTGCGCGCGCATTTTCTGGGATGAACGCAACAGCCTTTGCCATCAAATCCGTTTCAGAGACACGATCGGGCAGTCGATCGCTGGCGATCGGTCGAACCGCGGCTGTCTTGTTCTTTTCGTTTTGCGCGCTGGCGGAAATCGTGTTGATCATTCCTTTCGTTAGGCGCAGGCACCGATTGCGCGAACGAGCCGTCTGGCTCCACAATTGGTGTCGGTTCGCCTGCCGTGTCCTTGGAATTGGTGTCGCGGCACGGGGATCGATCCCGCACTCGGGCCTGCTTGTTTGCAATCATCTCAGTTATCTCGACATCATCGTTATTAGTTCGCTATGGCCGTGTGTTTTCGTCGCGAAACGTGATGTAAAGACGTGGCCGCTGTTTGGATGGCTCGCGAGTGCGGCGGGAACGATCTTTACCGATCGAACTAGCAAGCTCGCCAGTCGCGCCGCTGTCGATCTTGTCCGGAAGGCAATCGGAAGTGGTGTGCTGGTTGTGCTATTCCCCGAAGGGACCAGTTCAGACGGCGCGAGCGTTTTGCCGTTTAAATCCGCGCTGCTCGAGCCGGCGGTGGAGTCCCACTGTCACATGACTGCAGCGGCAATTGATTATTCGTTAACGAACGGTTCCGTCGCGGATGAAGTTTGTTATTGGCGGGACATGACGCTGATTCCGCATTTGCTCAATCTTTTCACGAAACATTCGATTGACGCGAAGCTTGCCATCAGCTGTTACACAGCGAGCAGAACCGATCGCAAAGAACTCGCCCGCAATCTGCGACGCCAAATTGGGGAGATGCGGTCGTGAACCAACAGATTGTTCGCGTCATCTATCCGGCGAACGGTGCGCAAGTCGTACTACGTACTGAGGACGACTGGGATGTCGATCTTGCACCGGTTTCGGTGGATGGATGTGCTTCGGAATTTCAAATCGAGACGGAGCGACCGTTCTTTTATTTCAAACCGCTGCTCGTTCGCGGAAGTGAGAGAAACTGGTCGCGGGGAGAAAATTATCTGGCCATCGCGACATCGGGCACGCCGGTCGATGTGCATCCATATTTCCGTGAAGAGACGCATTGCAGCGTTTGCGAGCTGATGCCGGCGCTCGCCAGTCCGGCAGGAAACGAACATCGCTTCCGTGTTTTTCTTCCGCCCGGTTATCGCGAGAACACGCTCAAAAAATACCCGGTGCTCTACATGCATGACGGCAACAACCTTTTCCTCAAAGAAGAAGCGTTTCTAGGAAACACTTGGATGACCGGCGATGTTCTGAATGTCTTAGATCGCATGAATGCGATCGAAGAAGTCATCGTGGTGGGCGTTCATCCGCGTGACCGAATGTGTGAATACACATTGCCGGGGTATGAGGATTACGGCCGATTCCTGGTGGAAGTTCTGAAACCCGCGATCGACGCAAAATATCGGACGCTCACGGATGCGACGAATACCGCGGTGATGGGATCGTCATTAGGCGGAGTGGTCTCATTTTATCTCGGATGGCAATGGCCGGATGTGTTCGGCAAAGTTGCGTGTCTTTCAAGCACGTTTACTTATCGCGACGATTTGATCGAGCGTGTTTCCGCGGAACCGAAGCGTGCCCTCAGGATTTATCTCGACAGTGGCTGGCCGGCGGACAATTACGAGGCCACGCGCGCAATGCGCGATCGTCTGATCTGGAAAGGCTACAGTCCCGGCTCTGATCTATTCTATCTGGCATTCCCGGAAGCGAAGCACGACGAGAACGCGTGGGCGGCGCGTAGTCCAATCCCGCTCCAGTTTCTCTTCGGGAAACTGCCAGTGTTCGATCCGAGCAGGGCTGGCTGATCAGGCACGTCTCTCCCATGGGAGAGAATGGACGAACTTCTCAATAGCTAACGATTCCTCCTCCCTTGGGGAGAAGGTTAGGATGAGGGTTTTTCAAGAGTCTCTTAGCTCGTAGGCTTCCGTTTGGGATCACGCTGCAGTGAGCCCAGCACGGATGACGGAGGAGAACAAAACCGCGGCGATCGCGCTCTGATCGCGGAGTCGCATTACGCGCTTGCGCGCAGTGCTGAACGCGTCGCGAGTGAGCGCGATTGCCTCTCGCGGATTATCAGTCAATCGGCTGGCGAAGCTGTACACAGCGGGATAGTAGCTGGCCACAATATTGTCGAATGTTGAAGAATTCATTTTCATATGACGATCACGTTTGCGATTAGTCGAAAACTAAGGATGACCCCTTACATCGATTCCTGAACCGGATTCCCATCTGCAAAAAGGAGAATCCGTGATGTCAGGGGACTCGACGGGTACCGTTCTTGTTTTTGGCAATCCCCCTCGGCAATCCGCGATGTTGTTCGCAAGCTGGCCTAACATGTAAATGCCTCCATTTTCTACGGTTATCCACGCCATTAGTCAACAAATCCGACCTCGTCTCGAATCCGAGAGTTCCCTTGTTTCGCGGTAACGATGATCCTGGTGCTCCGTTGCACGGAATTAGCTGAATCTGGCACCGATGGAGACAATAAAATGTTGGGAAATAGGTGCTGGCAAAGCTGAGAGCGACCTCACGCAACGATTTTGCCCGTGAACGATTCTTCTAGCGGAAGCAGCAAAAGCGAAGGCCGGATTCTCGTCTTTGAGCCCGACGAGTCACTGGTCTCGTCAATTTTGAACGCATTGCACGAGGCCGCGCCGGGCGCGGTGTTGGAAGTCGCCCGCAATCTGGAAGAGGCACATCGCATCGTCTTAAGCGATCAACCTGACCTGTTCGTACTCGACATGGATGCAGCACACGATTTAGGCCAGGATTTCCTGATTGATTTGCGTACTAGCCATCCTGAGGCACGCGCACTTGTTTTAACGGCTAAGCATCTCGCCTGGCAGCGCGAGCAAGCAGCTGGGATCGGTGCCATTCATTTTTTAGAAAAACCGTTTTCGCATTCGGACTTCGTCGATCTGGTGCATGCGCTTCTGCGACCCGGCGTGGAGGGCGAAAAATTCCAAGGAACGTTGAGTGATCTGCATCTGTCCGACATCATTCAATTAAAATGCATGAGCAGCGCGACCTCGGCCCTCGAAATTACCGGTCCGGCGGGGGAAAGGGCGCGCGTTTATTTCGTTAACGGTCAGGTATGCCACGCGGTCTCTCCCGGTTGCGAAGGGTGCAAGGCCTTCAATGAAATCGTCAGCTGGAAAAGCGGAAAGATCTCGGAAGTCGCCGGCGCCAAGACTCCACCCCGCACCATCGATGTCGATTGGCAATTTCTGCTCATGGAAGCCATCCGCCGGGTTGACGAGACAAATGCCCGCCGGGAGCGCCGCAAGATGGTCGGCCCCCCCAAAAAGCACACGGTCCTGGTGATTGATGACAGTTTGATGATGTTAAATTTCGTCGAGAAAATTCTTAGCGAAGCGAACTATGACGTGGTCACCGCTGCGACGGGGCAGGAAGGTTTGCTCGCCATTTACGAACAAAACCCCGATTTGATCCTGCTCGACTATTTGCTACCCGATTTGCGCGGGGATGAAGTTAGCTGCCGCCTCAGGGAAAACGAATCTACCGCAGGCATCCCGGTGGTGTTCGTGTCCGGTTTCGGGGCCGACTTGGAACAAGCACAATCAAAATCCGCGAATGTTTTGGGCATTCTCAACAAACCATTCACTTCCGATTTGCTCTTGGAAGCAGTCGAGCAACATCTGCCGAAAATTGCGCCCGAGCAAGCCGTCGCGGCGGAGGCCGCTTTCAAGCTCGCGACAAGCTCGGAGTTCGCAAATGTTATCGGGCCGGAAATTGAGCCAGCGCCGTCCGTCGCCTTTTCGCCGCTCCCGGTCGATGCGGCACTGGCGTCCGCCCAACAATACGAACCGGCGCATAGTGGCTTCGGCGATACGAATTTTATGGCGCAACCGGTAACTGACCGTGGCGTTGATTCTGTCGGTTTCGCGTCTGTAACGAATACCTATTTTTCAGGGGATACCGATTTTGTTTCCTTCGGTAAGACGTTACGAATAATCGCTGAGAAAGAACTGACCGGAACGCTTCGCTGTTCCCGGACAAAGGAAAATGTCGAACTGTATATCCGCAATGGAAAAGTAGTGCTGGTGACGGCCCGGGATGCCGAACTGTACTGCTCGGAAGCGCCAATCACTCTCGGGAATATCGATCCAGAGCTGCTGGCACGAGCGCGAGCGAGGCAATCCCAAAATGGATGTCCATTGTTCATCACTCTCGCGGGTGAAGATTCGATTCGACCCGATTCGGCCTTACAACTAGTGCGGCATTATGGCCAAAATCTGTTCGCACACTTATGGACCGCGTCGCGAGTGCGGTTCGCATTTGAGCAAACCAGTGACCTGCCTGATTTCACTCGGGACGTACCCTCCGAAAACGATATTGAAGATTGGATGTTACGCACGTTGCGCTTTGTCCAAGTGGAGGACGTTGGCAATAAAATGAATTATGATGTGAGCTGGATTCCCACTTACACCCGCTATGGCATTGAGCGTGTAGAAAAACTCCAGTTTAGCGAAAAAGAGGCGCAATTTGCCTCGCAATTCAACGGTGCCCGTTCGATTGTCCAGATTGCGCGTAATCTTCGACTGGATCTGAAATTCGCCTGCTTAAACTTGTTCCGTTTTGTCGAGCTCGAGATTGTCGAATGCTGGCCGCCGGGACTTCGGACAAGCCGTAGCGGGGCGATGTTTCGTGCAAAACCCGATTGGCGGGGCAGAAAGACACCTCTGCGCAAAAAGGTTAAATTATTAAAATTGCTAGATTATTAAGAACTGGAACGGGGTCTTCGTTTTAATGACTTAACGTCCCACCGTTCTTAACGCGAAGGCAGCCTCATGCCTGCGTGTGTCGGGCGTAATGATTCTCGACGCCCTTCGGCAACAGACGTTTGCGGCCGCGTTGTCGCCGACGCGCAAGGGTGGCGCGGCCGCCTTTGGTTTTCATGCGGGCTCGAAAACCGTGCTGGCGTTTACGCGTGCGCTTCGATGGCTGATAAGTGCGTTTCATGGAGCGGTGGAACGGACGGGAACAGTAAAAGTGGCGCTCAGATTGTCAATGTCCGCGTCTTGTTGTAGCGGCGGTCTATGACCGCCGGAGATTTCTTGTAGCGCATGGGTAGCGGCGGTCATAGACCGCCGCTACAGAAGAAAATCGCGCTCTCCAAAGCGATAAACGTCCCCACTTATCATGTCGAGCAAAGTCGAGACATCTCTGAATTTTTGAAGAGACTGATCAGAGATTCCTCGACTGCGCTCGCAATGACAAAAAGACAGCCGCGCCCAAAAAACCGTCAGTTGCCACTACATCGTTTTTCGATGATAGACCCAAGGTGAGTCATGTCGTGATTGAGCCGGCAACGGCCGAAGACCTGGATGAGTTGTCCGATCTTCTCGGCGAACTTTTCAGCGAGGAGAGCGATTTCCGGCCGAACAAAGAAAAGCAATTGCGAGGCTTGCGTTTAATCTTTGAACAACCGAACCGCGGCCGCGTTTTCGTCCTGCGGCGCGATCGTTCCATTGTGGGTATGATCAATTTGCTCTTTACCATTAGCACGGCGGAAGGCGGCTTTGTCGTTTTGCTGGAAGATCTAGTTGTTCACAAAGCGTATCGCGATCATGGTTACGGTTCGCAGTTGCTGGAATACGCCATCGATTTTGCCCGCAAGAAAAATTTCCTGCGAATCACCTTATTAACCGATCGCCCCGAGATTAAATCGCAGGCATTTTTCAAACGTCATGGCTTCTTCGAGTCCGCCATGATCCCGATGCGCCTGTTGATCACGCCGGAAACTCCGCAGCAGGACCTGACGCTTTAGCGGTCTACCGTATTCGTGATTTCGACGGAGTAACCCAGATGCGAGGCGGCACTATTCGTCTTTTTCGGTTCGCCGGGATCGACGTTTTCCTGCATTTCACCTGGTTTATCATCGCCGCTTATTATATCTCCGGATATATTCGTCAGTACGAATCGCCGGTTTGGGGCGTCCTCGAATACGTGTCGGTATTCGGCATCGTTCTGATTCACGAATTTGGTCACGCGCTCGCGTGTCGGCAGGTTGGAGGAATAGCAAATCAGATCGTGCTTTGGCCATTGGGAGGCATTGCCTTCGTCAACCCGCCTCGAAGGCCTGGCGCCTACCTGTGGAGCATCGCGGCCGGTCCGCTCGTAAATGTGCTTCTCCTTCCTTTGCTCGGCGTGATGTCGATGCTAATTCGGGCGTCAGCGCCGGGAAGCGACATGGCAGTTTTCTTTCATCACCTGAACGTGATCAATATGGTGCTTCTTATTTTTAATCTTCTGCCGGTTTTTCCACTTGATGGCGGGCAAATTGTCCGTGGCTTGCTTTGGTTTCCATTTGGCGAAATTCGTAGTCTGCAAATCTCGAGCGTGATTGGTCTTGTTGGTGGAGCAATCCTTGGAATTGTTGGATTGATGGCCGGATCGGTTTGGTGGGCCATCCTGGCGTTTTTCCTTCTTAGCCGTGCTTGGTACGGCTGGCAGCAGGCGAAAGCGATGACCGCCATGTCCAGAATGCAAATACCAATTCCGACGTCGCCGGGCGCACAGGAGGATGCGCCACCATCGCCGCGATGACCTATTGCGCGACCTGATCTATCAGTCGCTTACGAAATTCGGCGCGGAACTGAATTTCATCCGACGCGATCTCCACTGGTTTCCGGCTCGGTTCCGAGAGGTTCTTCTTGGCAAAGGCCTTCAATTCCTCGATGCGAGCTGGATCGAGGAAGAAAGTAAACAGGCCTGGCAGATAGCTGTTGGCGTTGAGCGTATCTACTTTCGCCACCAATGGTTTCAGATTTTTCTCCGCGAATTCCCAGGCCAGATCGGGGCGATCGCTCTCCCGTGCGACTTTCGAGACCATAAAAACTGCGCGGCTGGTGGGAAGTTCGTCCGTTAAGGCGATAGCTAACGATTTCTGGATGAGCTTCGGATCAGTAGCAAACGCGAGCGCATCATAATAATATTGCTTGTCCTCGGTGCTCGCGGTTTTCAACCCGAGCTCATGTAGTTTTTGCCAAGTGGCGGCGTCACCGTATCGCATGACAATAGCAAAGGTCGGCGCCCGTAAATCAGGCGGGATACTCGCAGGATCCTTCAAGTAGTTGTCAAAATTTTGCCGGCACGTTTTGATGACTTCTTTGTCGCCGAGCAAACCGAGTATCTGCATCAGGCTCGCCCGCAGCAACGAGGCAGTCATCGGTTCGCCGGCTTTCGCCTCGAAACCGAGCGCATCGAGTGTCGGGCGCAACGCTCCGCGAGCATAGCGGCGGAACCTTTCCCGTTCTGCTGTGCCCGCCAGAAGATGATCGATTGAATTGAAGGCGTTGATAATTTGTTCGCGGATCGCAAGTGCCGTGCTCGCCGGCAATCGATCGACCAGGTCAGTATAAAAACCTAACGGTTGCCGGCCTTCCTGGACAAATGCCCAGGCGTCACTCAAGAGATTCACCTGATCAGGCACATTCATGCCCGGTAGAGTTGCCAGCAGCAGCTTCCAGGACGCTTCGTCATACGCGACGCGATAGTTGCCCGCCCCCTCGACGTTCAATTTCAACGCGCGATCGGCCGGAACATCTTCGAGCGTGACCGCTTTTTCCGACATCAAAAGCGTGGCGGGCGCACTCTGCCCATCAATCAAGTAGGTGAGGGGAATTTTCCAGGTAGCGTGCGCGGTGTCTTTGAAGTTAATGGTGAAGCGTTCCTGTGAGAGCACGACTTTGTTGTTCGCTTCCCGCTTTACATTGACGACGGGAAAACCGGGCTGCTCCGTCCATCCGGCGGCAATGTCAGCCACAGGTTTGCCGGAGGCTTCACTCAACGCGTTCCACAAATCGGCTGTGGTCGAGTTGGAATACTTGTGGGCTTCGATGTACCGGCGAATCCCGTCGCGAAAGGCTTCTTCGCCAAGAAAGCTTTCCAGCATGCGCAGAAATGATTGACCTTTCTTGTAGGTGATATCGTCAAAGGCACTGTTGGCCTCAGCTTCGGTCTCGATCTTCTGCTGGATCGGATGCGTGGTCGCGCGCGCATCGCCCTCCATGGCCTGCTCCTTCACAATTCCAGTGCGCCGGGTCGGATCGCGTGGAAGGTTTTTCTCCAGCCAGACTTCCCATTGCGGATTAAAACGCGCGGTGCATTTCGTCCCCATCCAGGACGCAAATCCTTCGTTGAGCCAAAGGTTATCCCACCACGCCATGGTAACGAGATCGCCAAACCATTGGTGTGCGACCTCGTGCGCGATTACTTCGTAAACGCGTTGTTTCGTCGCGACTGATGAATTCGCCGGATCAAACAACAATGCGGTTTCGTAGTAGGTAATTCCGCCCCAGTTTTCCATCGCGCCGCCAAACCCGCCGGGAATGGCGAGCTGATCCAGTTTCGGTAATGGATACGGCACGCCGAAGTATTCGTTGTAGTAATGCAAAATCTGGGCGGTGACTTCCAATGCATAGCGAGCGCTTTCGGCTTTCGCTTTCGTCGTAGTGATCCGCAGCTTTACGCCATCCACTTCTGATTCGACTGCATCGAACTCACCGGCACAGAAAACAACCAGATAACTCGACATCGATGGCGTCAGTTGAAATTCCACTTCGCGACCGCCGGTGACTTTCTTTTCGCTGGCAACGGGCATGTTGGAAACTGCCATCCAATTTTCGGGAACGACGGTGGTTAGCTGGAAACGCGCGCGAAAAGCCGGTTCATCCCAGCAGGGGAAAAGTCGTCGCGCATCGGTCGCCTCGAATTGCGTCCCAAGAAAAATCTTCTTCGCGGCTGTGCCTTGTTCCTGATATTTGCCGTAGAAGAGTCCGCGCCCGAATTGATTGATCTTACCGTTAAACTTCAGGGCGAGCGTGTGTTCTCCCGGCGTTAATTCTTCGGGCGCCGTAATCGTCAACACTTCGTTTTTGGCATCGAATTTGATCGACGTTTTCGGAATCGTTTTGCCATCGAGTTGGGCGTCGCTGAGGGTCAGATCGGCTGCATTCAAGACGAGTTGAGGTGTCGCTTGTTCGACATTCAGTTTCACCGTTTCGCGACCCGCAAAGGTGAGCTTTTTGATATCAGGTTTTATCCAGATCGCGTAATCCGTCGGGCGAACTTGCTTTGGCAATTTGCCCGGGGTGCTGGCGAAATCGAAAGGTTGTTCAGCGTGGAGCGCGGTCACAGCAGCGCAAAAGTAAACCAGAAAAGCGAAACGCATCGGTTCACTATAAGCCATCGCATAAATCCGCTACGCGGATTCAGCTACCGAAAGTTGGCACGCTCCAGCCAATCCCGAAGCGCCGCGTCTTTTCCGGGTAGCGCGCGCGTCTCGCGCGCTGGCGAAAGCGTCCCCGTTTTCGCGAACTTTCCGCAACGCCCGATCAACCCATTCAAGGCACTTATTAGGAAAGCCCGTTTCGGCGTGACGCCGAAACCAACACGCGAGACGCGTGCGCTACCCAATCCGCAACCGGGCGCCAGGAATTCAGCCATTTCCGAAACTGGTCAACGCTTGGTTGCGGCTTCCTCGTCTTGTGAGACAGCTGGTCGTGCAAAAATTCGTGCCGAGGCTTACTGCACGACCAGCACGATGACCAACTGGCCGTCACCGACCTGTGGGCCACGAATGATAAGTGGGCTCGCCTTACTCAGTTTCGCCTTTGTTTCCAACAACAACTTTTGTTCCTGAAAAAGTTTCAGATTCAGCACATAGGCATCCGCTTTCTCGCCACGGGAATCGACCTGCAACGAAAAATATTTGCTGGCGGCGAGCCAGTCTTCTTCGCCCGTCTTCAAGGTCTTGCGCGCCTCACCAATGAGCTGGAATTGCGAGTAACCAAAAAGTTTTCTGAGCGCCTCTTCGATCTGTGTTATTTCCGCCGGGGTCGGCTCGGTCGGTGGCGAATTGCTTGCGATAATTAATCCGCTCCAGACCGTTTGTTCCGGAAGCGCGGCGCCGCCGATACTAACCGCAACAAGCAAAATTGCGATAAGCAGCAACAGACGCGCTCTCATTCTTTATTTTGTTGCGTATTCGGCTGGTAGCGATTGCAGGCCTTCCACCCAAAGCACGGTCACGTGATCTTCCTTTTTCTGGAACATCGAAATCGTCGCGTTCGGGCTCACCGTCGGATCGACCCGATACGTCAAAATCTCAGTCAGATACTGCGACTGGCTTGGTGGCGTCTTTTCACGAAGGACCACGAAGGTGCAAAGGGCGAAAACCGCAAGTGACGTGGCGGAACCCCAAAGCAGGCGTCGAATGGTCCACCAACCAGTCCGCACCACATCGGGCTCGCGTCGCGCCGGAGCCCTCTCGCGATCCAAACGTTCCCGTAATTGATGATTAAAGAAATCGGCGTTGGACAGCGCAACAGCTTGTTTGCGCAAAAAGGAACCGAGTTGTTTTGCACTCTGCTTTTCAGCTTCGGCCGCAGCTCTATCGGGAAGCGAGGCAAGGAACTCCTCGAGTTCGCGACCTGTCAGCTGGTCGTCGACCCAGGCCGTCCACTTTTCCTCAAACGTTTTCATAAACATCCTTCAATAAATTCTGCAGCTTTTTGCGGGCATAGAAGAGCCGCGACATCACGGTCCCGATGGAACAGCCGAGTGCCTCCGCAATCTCGTGATATTGCATGTCTTCCGTTTCCTTCATCAAAATCACAGCCCGATGTTCCGGCGAAAGTTGCGCGATCGCCTCGTCGATCCGCGATCGGACTTCGCGCCGTTCCATTTGCTGATGTGGCAGCGCTTCAGCCCGGGGGACCGTTTTCGAAGCCGGATCGATCTCGTGCAATTGCACATTGTCATCGAATTCGGTGCCGCCCGCTTTCACCTGTTTTTTGCGAAGCCAATCAATGGTCACATTCATCACGATTCGATACAGCCAGGTGTAAAACGACGATTTCCCGCGAAAGCGAGCCATCGATTTCCACGCTTTCACGAAACTGTCTTGAGCGAGGTCCCAGGCGTCCTGCTCGTTATGGACCATGTTGTAGATCATTCCAAAAACTCGGGTTCGGTAGCGTACCACCAGCTCATCAAAAGCCCCGCTGCTTCCGTTCTGGCACTGTTTTACCAGGTCCAGTTCCGAGACATCGGGCTGAGCTACAGGCGCTTCCGTTTGCATATTTGGACGGAGGCGGGGGGATTTAATTCATTCAACCCCGAAAGCCTTCGGAGCCGAAGCGCCGGCGCCACTCGCAGCGGTATTCCCCGATTAGGGTAATAATCCCGTACCGCACTTGGAAAAGGCGCTGCATCAGAACCACATGTTGAGGTGGCGGGATTCGCTTCTCTCGCAAAAGCGCCGCTGCAGCGTCCATGGAAAGAGTGATGGCTTTCAGAGCTCGTTTCAAATAGGCGATTGTCATCCCGATTTCATCGACGTCTTCGCCGCTCAAGGCTGCTGCAAGCCAGTTTCACCGCCGAGGGCTCGTTTTGCAGGGCTGAATCCTGATCGAATATGTGATCGATCCAGACCGTGAGGGCAAAGGCGGCTCGATAGAGACTGTGGTCTTCAAAGGAATCGGGCGGTGGCGGTTTCCCGTCCTCCTCGTCTTCTTCCAGCAAGGCGTCGACTTCCTGGGTCCAGTCACGACCCTCGAGCAATTGGGTCCAGCCCATTTCGCGGGCGATGATTTGGTCGCGATTCGGATCGTCCAGGTACTTTTCCAGCAGCTCCATGTATTTCTCCGTTTTATGGTCCTGCTGCCGGAGAAACCGTTCCCAATCGTATTCGTCCCATGCGCGTTCCGGCTGGTGATCGAATCCCGCCATATAAGAAATAGACGCCAGCTTCCAACCTGGCGCAAAGCCTTTCCATCTAATTTAACCCACGAAATACGCGAAAGACGCGAAAAATAGGAACCAGATCTGCGTGACGAAAATCTAGCGGCGACGCCCTCGTCGCTGGAAGTCGTGTCCTCGCCGCGCGAATTACCGTGACGCAAGCAATCCTGCCTGCGAGCAACCACACGCACGGGGGGTGCAGACAAGATTGTCTGCATCACGGTAATGGCCTGGCGGCGAGGCGTCGCCCTCACCTTGTGCGACGAGGGCGCAGCTACGACGCCAGCAAGCGGGAGGCGTGCTCTACTTTTTGCGTCTGCAGACGCAACTGTCCGCAGGCCGCGGCGATATCGTCGCCTTTTTCCCGGCGCAACGTAGCTCGCACTCCAGGGGCACGGAGAACGGCGAGAAATCTTTTCTGCCGGTCGGGAGATGGGGGCGACCAGTCCAGACCTTCGACGTTGTTGTAGGGAATCAGGTTGACCTTGGCGTCCAACGAATGCGCGTGGTTCGCCAAGTCGCGCGCCTGCTCATCCGAATCATTTACCTCCGCGATCAAGATGTATTCGAAGGTGATCCGCTGCTTTTTCCGAGAGGTGAAATAGCGGCAGGCCTCCAGCAGCGCACTCAAGTTATACTTGCGATTGATCGGCATGATCCGGCCGCGCACGTCATCCGTCGCACCATGCAGTGAAACCGCCAATCGAATTTGCAGCGGTTGCTCCGCCAGTTTTCGAATCTGCGGGACAAGTCCACTGGTTGAGATCGTGATGTGGCGTGCCCCGATAGAAATTCCCCACGGCGCATTGATGATCTGAATCGCACGCATGAGATTATCGTAATTCGCCAGCGGCTCGCCCATTCCCATGAAGACAATGTTGTCAATGCGTTCTCCGCTTTGTTCTTCGACCGCCATGATCTGATTCACAATTTCATCGGGGCGCAGATTGCGTTTCCATCCGTCGAGCCCGCTCGCGCAGAATTTGCAGCCGTAGGCGCAACCGACCTGGGTCGAAAGGCAAATTGTCCGCCGATCCGATGGTGATCCGTAAAGTGCCGGCGATGCTGGGATCAGGACGGATTCGATCAGATTTCCGTCGCTTAAACGAAAGAGAAATTTTCGTGTTGTATCTGTGGAACCGAGGACGCGAACGACATCGATTTTGTCGAAGGAAAAATCGTTCGCGAGTTTCGCGCGTAAAGCTTGGGGCAAGTCGGTCATCTCGGCAAACGAGTTGACGCGCTTTTTGTAGAGCCAATCGGTGATTTGACCGGCACGGTAGAATGGCTGGGCAATCCCACGCAGCTCATCGAGATGCAAGGATTTGACATCGACTCGGGTCGGCGCGCTCACGATCGAATTTAGCCGATTACCGCTCAATTGCAGCCAGTCGCGAATCTCTTATTCTCGTTCCAAGACTCAGTTTGATGGTGTCTAGGCGGTCTCCGATCTCACATCTACAGTTTGGTCGTGATCGCCGCGATTGGGAGCTGGGGAAGCGTTTCGGCGAGGCGCCGAAATGAGCACGCGGGGGCGCGTGCGCTCCCCGAAGACGAGGAACCGAGCGCCGAACTCGGCACATTTACCCCACGTAAATACATCCTTTCACCTTGAAGCATAGCGGACACTCGCCAGCCTGCGCGAATGGCACCGCGGCGCACACCGTGGCTGATCGGTTGGGAAGCAGCCAAAGCAAATGCGGCGCCGGCGTTTGTAATCGGGGGTTCAATTTTGTGTGAAGTGGAGCAGCGCTTCGTGAACGCCCGCGCCGTATTCGCGCTCGGCCACGTAGCCACCGGCTAAGCGGACAGCATCTTTAACGTGATCAATGGCATTGGCGGGGCAGGCGGGCATCGCGGCAAAGCGACCGTCCAGCATGGAGACGTCGTTGTGATGATCGCCAGCCGCGAAAATTCCTTCGCGCGGCACCGTGATTAATCGCGACAATTCGGCGAGGGCCGCGCCTTTGTGATAATCGGCGTGACAGAATCGCAGATAGATGGTGTTGCGCTGATAGTTAAATTCGGGCTGTCTTTTCCGGACGCGCTCGATGAATTCCGTGATGCGATCCATTTCTTCTTCGCTGCTGGCAACCACGCCCTCGGCGAATGTGCCAAGATAGATCACCCGCGCTTTGGTTTTCCGATTCACAAAATCGATAATCTCGACGAGGACTGATTGTGCGGAATCGAACAACTCGGCATGCGCCTGAGCACAACGATCGTTCCAATCGCCAAACGGCTCCCATTTACCGCCGTTCCGTGATGGTCGGAAGACGTCGCGCTCGCTCGTCAGAATGAAATCAGGACGAATGGGAAATTCGAAATCCAGGAGACCTGATTCGAGCAACTCGACAGAGCGACCGGTGTTGATGGCCCAGAGGGCCCCGGCGTGCTGCAGCGCTCCGATCAGCTCAATGCAGGATGGATCCAGCACAGGGTCATTGTCGTGCGCGACGAGAGTGCCGTCGAAGTCTGTACTGATGAGATGAATCCTGCGACCCATAGGTATAACTTAGAAATTGATTTCACCAGCGCAACGAGCAACGGTTTTGCGATGAAGTCCGCTTACGAACTGGCGATGGAACGGCTGCAAAAAGGCGCGGCCAGCGTAACATTGACGGCCGAGCAAAAGGCGCAACTGGCAGAAGTCGATTCCTCCTTCAACGCGAAGATTGCGGAACGCAAAATTTTTCTGAGCGACCAGATCAAAAAGGCTGCCGCTGCCGGAAAATTCGATGAAGTAGAATCGCTCGAGAAACAACTTGCAGCCGATGTGCGCCGGCTAGAGGAAGACTGCGAGAACAAAAAAGAAAAGTTGCGCGCAAGTTTCGTGAAGTAGCGCATGCCTCTGGCTTGCGAATACAATGCTCGCAAGCGAACCGCTCGCGCTACGCAGACATCGCTTCTACGGTTTGCCCGGGCCGAGAGTTTGCGAATTTTGTGAGGTCGCAGTCGCGGATCGAAAGGATTTTCCTGGAAGATTTTCCAAGCCCGGCGCGTCGATTCCTTCTGACTTGGTGAGAGCGCGTAGAAGCTCTCCTAAAATCGCTGGGTAGGCTTAAAACGGTATTTCATTCCGCCGCGCGAGACGGCGGTTTCGCTCCACTAAGCACGGTTTGCATATCCACAAAACGACCCGCAGCGGCGTCGGCCATACCTTGTTTAAAGGATTCGGGAATCCAGGAATCATCATTTTCCACGACGAACTTGGCCACTTCCGCCCGTTCGTTCGGGGGAAGGGCCTTAAATTGCTCGATGAGTTCCGTTGCGCTCACGATCAAAGATTAAAGCATTCTCTTCGCTATCGCCAAAAAAGATGTTTTGCTCCGTGTCGCGACGGCGATCGAATTTGTGCACCAGCTTGGTGCATAATTGCCAGCGTTCGACGAAGCCCCGCGGAGCCTCGCCCTGCTTAGGAAACTGCCTCGGAAGTTTGCGCTGCGGGTTGGCCGCGTCTGGGCAAATTCGGATCGAGGAATCCGAGCATATGCGCATGGCTAATCACGCGCACACCTTCCCGTTTCTGTAGCCCGGCGATCTGCCGTTGAAACTGTTCCATTTTCGTCCAGTGCACTTTGGGCCGGAAATGATGCTCGGCGTGGTAGCCGTTGTAGAAGAAGATCCAATTATAAAGTTTTCCGTAACTACTCACTCCCCAGGCGATCGGCTTCTCCGGATTCGCACCGTAGTGTCGAAAATATCCGTTCAAGTAACTGAAGCAGTGGCCGAGATAGAAGAAAGGCAGGAAAAACAGCATGTAACGCCAGTTAATGAACCCGATCGGTTTCGTCGGCACGATGAGCGCCATGGTGA
>QHPN01000089.1 GCA_003219115.1 Verrucomicrobiota bacterium
TTGCGCGAGCTCGGTGTTCGCATTCTGGTCGAGCCCGGTCGCTTCCTGGTTGGGAACGCCGGAGTGTTGCTGACGCGCGTCCTTTACATCAAAGAAACGGCGCAGAAAAAATTCGCGATTATCGACGCTGGAATGAACGATCTGATCCGGCCAGCGCTTTACCAGGGCTATCACCAAATCGTCCCGGTGGATGATCCGAATTGTAGGGCGTCCGGCGTGGCGGACGCCACAGGAACGATTACCAAGACGCAAAAGATCGACATCGTTGGTCCGGTATGTGAGAGCGGCGATTTTTTTGCCCAGGGTCGCGAGATGCCGCAACTGCGTCCGGGCGATTTGCTGGCGGTCATGAGCGCGGGGGCCTATGGATTTGTCATGGCATCCAATTACAATTCGCGCCCATTGCCGGCTGAGGCATTGGTGCGCAGAGACCAAGTCGCGCTCATTCGCAAACGTCAGACGGTCGAAGATTTGGTCGGCGACGAGATCAATGCGCGAATGAAGTGAATGTGGGAAGGCCCTCCAATGGTCGCGGCACAGAGGCCCCTCCCACATTGGCCGAGTTGCAGAAAGCGGTGTGTGCGTAAATAGTGCTGCTCCAAAATTCATGATAAAACGGTTCCTCCTGGTCGCTGTCCTATTTGCGCTCGCTTTTATCCGCCCCATTTCGGCGGCGAAAATCCCGCAAGGCGAATGGATCATCGTCGTTGGCGGCATCTCCATGCATCAGTGGGAGAAGTACAAGGCCCAGCCGCACGATCATTGGTGGGCGAATTTCGTGCACGCGGCCCGGATTCGGACGGAGCAGCTTCGAACAGAGTTGGGCGAAAATGCAATGATTACCTGGCTGGTTTACAAGCCCGGTTATGTCGAGCGCTCAAAACAGGATGGCGCGGACCTGATCGCAAATATCAACTCCGTTCGTGACGCTTATCATCTCAACCTCGTTTATTTCGATACCGGCGGGCAGGTGATCAATTATCTCAACAGCGGGCAGCCGCGCACGGAATTAAAGATCGCCGGCTTCGAGTACTTCGGGCATTCGAACAAAGCCTGCTTCATGTTCGACTACAGCAATGTGGTCGACAGCTCCTCGAAAGCATGGTTGCACGAGAACGATTTGAAGCAGATCGATCGCCACGCCTTCGCCAGAGGAGCATTCGTCAAAAGCTGGGGTTGCCATACCGGTGAACAAATGAGCCGATACTGGTACGACGCGACCGGCACCCGGATGTCGGGCGCAATCGGCAAGACGCAATTCATGGACGACGAATTGCCCATTCTCACTTCCGAAGGCGGAAAATGGGTGAACTGAATATCGAACCAACAGATTCGATGGCGCCAGCTTGAGCGATTGCCGACGCGCATTATCGCAACCCATTTGCGAAGAAAATCCGTTCACGCTCTACTTTTGCGCCACGAGTAAGGAAGAAGTCGCGTAACTGCGGCGTGTAGTAGGCGCCGGTCACGCCAGGATTGAGCGCAAAATACATCTTGCCTCCGGCAGCCATGTGCCGGTCACGCAAATCTTCCAGAAGAAAATTCCATTCGCGCGGACCCCAGCGCTCCTCGCTGTTCTGGACGTTGTCGAAAGCAACTGAGAACGCTGTAATCCAGTCGAAGCGGCGCCCGAGATCCGGCAGTTGTTCAAATGGTTTGATTCGCCACACAATTCGCGGCACCGCGAAAAGCTCCGTCAGCTCGCCATACAAAGCATGCTCGTCGGTATCGAGGCCAAGGACGTCGTGGCCGAGCTGCTTCAAAATGTAGAGAAAGAACCCGCCCCCGCAGCCGAGATCAAGGACACGCTGCTGGGCCACTCGATGCAACCGGAGGTCCTGCACTCGTTCGCGATTAAGGCGCAGATAGTGATCGATATCGGTATACTTCGCGAACCCGCGCGGCACTTCCCGATAGCGCGCTTGGATTTCGCGTAAGCGCGCCTGATCGAGGCCGGCCACAATCGGGCGGAGCGGCAAGGGAAACAGATAACGTTGCGCGCGCCGCCAGGCACGCTCGTAGGTGACAGGGTTCGCCAGTTTGCCGACCTTATGGACAATGATCATGGAGCAAGTGTCAGTCTCTTAGTTTGCCGGTGTCGCCTGGCTTTGATTGACCGCTGCGCGCCGCACTGTCCGACTACAAAATTTTACCTCGAAAATTAGCCGCTGCGAACAATTCGTAGCGGACCGGCCCGTCGAACGAGATCGAAAATATCACGGACGTCGCATCAGCCAAGGGCGTTCCATCCTCGGCGCCCAAGGATGCGGTCCGAACAGGGTCCGAACCGGACTGGCGTTGAATGCCTATCTTCTAACGAATCTTACAGCCGTTTCGCTACACTGAATCCGACGATAAACAGGATCAGGCACACAGCCAGGAACAGGAAAAACAGAAACTTCGCAATTCCCGCTGCCGCCGTGGCAATCCCGGTAAAACCAAAGAGCGCCGCGACCAGTGCAATTATCAGAAATATAACCGCCCAACGCAACATAATAATTCCCCCCTCCTTGTCCGTATTCGCTGTTCATCGCAATTTTGCGCGCTGGTTTGCTCTACAATTTCGCCAATTCGCGAATCAAATTTGGGCCGCGATAGATGAAGCCAGTGTAAACCTGCAGCAACTTCGCGCCCGCTTCGATCTTTTCGCGGGCCGAACCGATATCGAAAATTCCACCGCATCCGATGATTGGAATTTTTGTCTTCTGCGCGATGTGCCGGATGATCACCGTAGATTTTTTCTGCAACGGCGCGCCGCTCAGGCCGCCTTCTTCATCGTCCGTAATCTCGGAATGATCGAGCGTGGTGTTCGTCGCAACAATTCCCGAGATGTTATTCGATTCGCAGACCGCCAGGAGTTCATCTAGCTCAGCTGGCTCGAGATCGGGCGCGATTTTTACTACCAGCGGAGTCTCGGCGCGCTCGGCATTAATCGCCTGCAACAACTCGTCGAGCCGCTCGCTTCCCTGCAACTCCCGCAAGCCCGGCGTGTTCGGCGAACTGACATTCAGCGCGACGTAATCGGCATGTGCACGCAGTTTGCGAAAAGAAAATAGATAATCTTTGACCGCACCCTCGATCGGGGTAGCACGGGACTTTCCAATATTGATCCCGATCGGAATACCCGGCCAACCACCGCCCTCACGCAATTTCGCCAGCCGCTCTGCAACAATCTCAGCGCCGTCATTGTTGAAGCCGAGACGATTGATCAGCGCATTTTGTTTCGGATAACGAAAAATTCTC
>QHPN01000090.1:0-1025 GCA_003219115.1 Verrucomicrobiota bacterium
TAACCGGGGGCAACGCAGCGGGAAGTTCTACATTTTGCGTCCGGGACCGAATAATCCTGTGGGCGTGATTTGGATCGCGCTGAATAAACGCGGGATTGGCATTCACGGTACCGACGAGCCAGATACGATTGGAAAAGAGACAAGCCACGGCTGCATTCGGCTGGCGAACTGGGACATCGTGCGACTGGCCGCAAGAGTGAAAGCAGGCGTGCCGGTGTCGGTGCACTGAGGCCAGAGATCAGAGATCAGAGATCAGGGGCAAGGGGCGAAGGGCGAAGCGCAAAGCGCTCATACGTGAATCACGTGTATGAGCGTTTCATCCCGTAGCCGACACGGCCGCCGCTGCAGTAGCGGAATCAAGTGGGTCGGTCCTCACTTTTTGCCACTTCTGGGCTCCGGTGAGGCGCGTGACGTATATAGTAAGGACGAATTTGGCGCCCGGGGGTGTATCAAAATTGATCACCCAGAGCGCGCTGAAGATTACCAGGAGTCTCTGCGGATCCGCCGATCCAACTAGCAAAGGCGACGCCGCAGCGCGAATATGGCCAGAGTTCCGATACCGAGCAGGCACAAGGAGGATCCCGATTCGGGCACCGACACCGGCCTAACAATCATGTTAAATCGATAGCCCGTGGTAGAGGGATCTCCCTGCTGAATCAAAAAGGTGTAGGTCCCGGGACCGAGCGGCGGGGTAAAACCGGTGGTGCCTGGGGCGAAGGTTGGGTCTGCCATCAGCGGCAGCAAATTGACGCCGACTGTTGACGATGCCGTGGGATTATCATCCGGATTGTTCGCAGCGAATCCAAAATGGGCGTAGCCCGCATAACTCATCGCCATGAATGGGTCACCCGAAAACGACGAACCGGATTGAAACCCGGTAAACCCTTGGGGGTCGGTCGAAACATACTTGGCATTGACATAGGAGATCATCACGAAGCCGGTGGGAATCGTGAATGAAACCCAATCCTGGGGGTCGGTGCCGCCAAATTGGGGAAAGCCGGCGACGGTGCCACTGACCGAATTCA
>QHPN01000090.1:1070-5446 GCA_003219115.1 Verrucomicrobiota bacterium
GCTATCGCTGGCGCGGCGGCGAGCAACGCACAGGCGGCGGCGGAGAATAAGCTTTTTTTGTAACTGAGCGCAGAGTGCATGTTGGTTCCTTTCGGTTGAAACTCCAGCCAGCATCCCGGGCCAGCACGACCCTGGTAAGGGCACAGCATTGATCGCGCCAGGAAAGGACGAGAAGTCACAAGGACTTTATCATCAGCGATATATTGTGCTCGCGCAATTCTCGCCAAAGCGTGCCAGTGTAAGCCGAACCGACGCTCGCGCGGGTAACTGATTTTAACCAGGGTAGTAAGCTTCTAAAGGTCAACTACTTCCCATTAGGTTGTACCGGTGTCGGATTTTTGACGAGCTAATGCATCGAAGAAAAGTAGAAATTAGAAAGGCTAAAGGAGAAGACGGGAACGGAATGTCCAAGGATTTCAAGGACGCGCGGAGGAGAGTCGCATTAGCCAAATGCTCAATATGGCGGCGATGACAAGCGCGACGACGCTTAACGACATTGGGATTTGGTGAGTAGCAACGGTTACCTGCGCCTGTTTAACCAGGCGCACCACATGGCCAACGGCAAAAAGCGCGAAGATCGCGCTCGCGACCCGCAATCCAAAGGCTTGTGAGCTCATTGGTGCATTGTGACGGCCGAGATGTGGAGTGGGAAGGAGAAAAAAGTGACAGCGCACCGGCGGCTGGGCTGACTTATTCGCCTCGCCACGGCCAGTCCGTCCAAAGGCGGACACGGCGGATGCGTCCGTTGGCGGATCGGTTATCACAAACGCGACGCGTTTAAGTTATTAGTTATCAGTTATGGGGGAGCTGCGAAGCTGGCACGAATTTAGCGGCATCTCGATCGATTATGTCGCGCCGCAAACCCTCGTTAGCAGATGACCTTGTTTTGGTTCCGTGGTGGGTCAGCCTCATTCTGGCGATCGTCGCACCAATTCTCCTAATAAGGATGCCGCTGCCGTGGTCAGCGTTCGCTCCGCTTGCCCTTTTGTTTTTCCTGGCCACTGCCGCTCTATCTGCGCTCCGCTCGATCAAAACCGCTCGGATGCTGGAGGGACAGACCAGCCTCGCCTCGCTGCGCCAGCTGCCGTGGAAGCGGTTCGAGGATTTACTGGGCGAAGCATATCGACGCCAAGGTTACAAAGTTGAAGAAACGCTCGGCGGCGGTGCTGATGGTGGCGTTGATCTAATTCTCGGACGCGGCGGCAAAGTTACTCTCGTTCAATGCAAACGATGGAACGGAGCGCCAGTGGGCGTGCGACAGGTACGGGAATTGTATGGGGTTTTACACGATCGTAAAGCGAGCGCAGCAACGCTGGTCGCGACTACTAGCTTTACGCCGGATGCAGTTGCCTTCGCCAAAGGCAAACCCATTGAGCTCGTCGATTCAAACGCGCTCTTGCACCTCATTCGGAATGTTCAGACTTCTGGCAAAATGATCGCGCCACCTGCAAAAGCAGAACCGGATCATCTCACGCCAGCGTGTCCGCGTTGCGGGTCTGAGATGAAGCTGCGCGAAGCGAAGAGCGGCGCGAATGCGGGACTGAGATTTTGGGGTTGCTTAGAATTTCCGAAGTGTCGAGGAACGCGGGCGATATAGAAAGCTGCGCTTTCGGTTATCTGTTATCGATTAATCGTTTTTCGCACAGCAAGACGGGAAAAAACTTTCTGGTATTCTTCGGATTCGGTGGAGTTAAATACGACATTATGAATGCCCCACCCCGCAATAACCCTGTCTCGATTTGGCGCAAACAGGTCATCAGACGTAATGCAGTAACACGCGCCGGAACGGCGATTGTGTTTTTAACACTGGCTTTATTCGTCGGCGCTGAAGCTCGCGCGATCACGCCGCCGAGAGCTGATTTCAATGGCGACGGTAAACCGGATTGGGTTCTAACAAACCCATCTACGCGTCAAACCGCTATCTGGTTTATGAATGACGCTACTCTCTTGTCCGGAGCCGTTGGCCCGACGTTGCCCCCGAATTGGCTTTTGCTGGATGCGGCCCAGTTTGATAGCCCCACCACATCTGCCGATTTCTTCCTCGTAAATACATCCACCCTCCAAACAGCAGTATGGTACATGAATGGGGCGAGCTTTTTGCACGGCGCATTGGGTCCTACGCTCCCCGCCGGCTGGGGCCCTGGGGTGGTCCAAGATTTTAACGGCGATGGCCATCCCGATCTGGGCCTCGGCCAACATCACAGCGACAAGACGGCCGTGTGGTATCTGAACGGCACTACTCTCATCGGCGGGGCGTATGGCCCAAACCAGCCTGCTGGCTGGAAGGGAGTCGGCGCGGCGGATTTTAATGGTGATGGTCATCCTGACCTGCTGTGGTGGAATCCAACAACCCGCCAGACAGCTATTTGGTACCTAAACGGCGTTCAATTCCTGAGTGGCGTGCTTGGTCCGACGCTGCCAGCCGGCTGGGCGCCAGTGTTGGTTGACGATTTCAACCGCGACGGCAAACCGGACCTCGTTCTCTGGAATCAGTCTACTCGTCAAACCGCCATCTGGCACCTTAACAATAATGTGTTTGTGAGCGGCGTTCTTGGTCCGACCCTCCCGGCTGGCTGGATTCTGGTCGGGCCGAGGTAGGAAGGCGACTTTTTGCCTTGGCTTGCTATTTCTTGTTAGCGGGGTCGGCGCGCAGGTGCGGTGAATGGCGGCCACAGGGTCGAGTTAATGACGGGCTAGCCGCGTCAATTGTTATTTGTTATCAGTTGATGGGATGCGGCAACGGCCGCGCGTTATCAGTTATCGATTATAGAGAGCAAGGACCCCGCCAAAGTGAGTTCGTCGCGAACGCAGCTACTGCACTTCGTTGCCAATCGCTACTTGTCCTGGACGTAGAAATGTCTTCACCAAATCGGCTTCGCCGCAGACTATCATTCCGGGAAATCGCTTGAACCATTGCCCGGCGGGAACGTCGGGCTCGGTGTCGAGCCAATCGGCCAAGCGACCAAGTTCTTCAGCTTCGATCTCTCGAGATCGAATGCGATCAACGAGATGATCAAGCAAGGTCGGCGGCAAATCTCGCCGGCGAATCTTAGGCATGCGATCGCCCGCCGTAAAAGCCGCGAACGATGCTCTCGCGAATCACGGAAGCTTCGATCGCGTCTTTCGCCTTGACGAGACGTTCGGCCAAGGTGGAAAGCTCTGGACCGCTGAGCTTCCGTTCGGCATCGAGCTGGTAGACAAAGCGGACGACGCCCGCTTGCTCTTTAGGGTCAAGTCGCTTTATCTCATCGATTATCTGCGTTGCTGTCACGATGGAATGTTACCGGCCGGCAGCGGGGCCTGCAAGCGCGCGCCGCTTCTCACATTTAATTCTTAATTGGCTCACAGATGTCAGCCTCGGCCCACAGAGCCTACGCCCAAGTGGGAGGTCAAAAATTCCACGTAAAAATCGATCACGCAGTGAAGCCCAAATCTGGTTCTGGATCGGTCGTACGACGTTGCACTTCAACATACGAGCCGTCTGCGATGAAGGCAGAGGCAGGCTTTGCCTTGAGCGGCTCGACGAATTTTTCGCCGTAGAGCGTGGCGATGTCGGCTTTCAATTCGAAGGTATCAGCCGGCCAGATTTTCCACCGTGGATGTTCGACCCGGTACTCGCTGGTGCGTTCGCCCCGCGCGGTGTAGCCCCAGTAATGTTCGGTGATGAATTGTTCGTGAGAACCGAGCGCGCAAGCTTTTGCTTCGCCGTGCGCCTCCATCGCGAGATGCTCCCATTTATTACCGCGGCGCCACTCGTATTTCGCTCGCACAATTCCATCTTTGTCTTCCACTGCGCTGCGCATCGGAAGGGCCAGATAAGGTTCGCCATAAAAAACACGCGCGGTCACAGCAATGGCGATTTTGGGGACGAGTTCGCGGATGAAAACGACGCCGCGCCGCCAGGTGTCGGGTGCGAGCCGCACGGGCTGTTTGCGCACGTAAAAGCGCAGATTTACTTCTTCGAAATTCCGATGCCGTGGAATGGGCAGGCCGCAGACAATTGTATGATAGAAGAGGAAGCCGACGACGCTGAGGTAGGTTTTGTCGTGGTGGAAATCGAGCTCGGTGCCGGCGGGCACATGCGGCGCGAGGATTTTCGGATCGACGGCGAAGTTAAGCATGGCGAGGTAACGCCAGTTCGCAGTCAGAAAAGGCTTCAGCATCGGGGAAAGGCAGAAGGATGAAGGAAGAATTAAGAAGAAAGCCTGGGGAATCACTCCTTCGCTTGTTTGATAATCGTCACAAAAATTGCTATCAGTTCGCTGCATTCGCGAACAAGCGGTTCGAGATTCTCAGGGAGAACGATCTTCACGGCGACAAGCAGTTCCAACCAGTACGCTGTCTCCTCAATCTCGCGCAGAGAGTCACCGCATTTT
>QHPN01000090.1:5453-6053 GCA_003219115.1 Verrucomicrobiota bacterium
ACTCCGAGCGCGGAAAGCTTCGCGATAATTTGCGCCAATCGACGTGCCAGATCGCAGTAGTTGCTTGCCGAGCACCTGCGCTTCCGTCGTTTTTGGAAGAGCGGAAAACATTCGAACGATACTAACCGCAAAGCTCTTTGTCCGGTCGCGCAGATCATTTTGAAACTCGCTCGTTGCCCGTACTCGCTCGCTGCTACCCTCGCAGCTTTGCCTTCTATGTCGCTGATCCCGTTCGCTCCGTTCATCCTTCTGCATTCTTCCTTCCTACTTCAGGCAGCGCAGAGGCGCCAGTTCGCGCGTCGATGTTTTATCAGTTATCGTTACCGGAACAAAAAATATCGACCGAAATTTCTCGCGCGGCGACCTACACTTGTCCATCATCGAACGCGGTCGCTCTGGTCCGACAGATGAAGGTCAACCTTAAAACAAAGATCAAGTACAAGGGACAGGAGTACTCCAGTGTGGAGGAGCTGCCGCCGGAAGCGCGTTCCGCTTACGAGAAAGCAATCGCCGCGGACAGCGCAACCATCAGCACCAAGATCGTGTTCAACGAGCGGGAGTACGCGTCGCCTGAGCAAATGCCGACCGCCGAGCGTCAGC
>QHPN01000090.1:6076-6530 GCA_003219115.1 Verrucomicrobiota bacterium
CCGATCTGCTGACGCCGGGACAATGGCGGCTGATAATCTCGTTGGTCACGCTCGTGCTCATTGCGCTGATCGTACTGTTGCTTAACCGCTGAGCTGAGCGGCCGTGCGAGGCTAGAAGTCAGATTGCGTAAAAGCTTCGCTCACCCGACGGAGGGAAGATGACAGAGATCGGAGATCAGGCGGGAAGCGGGGAGCAGGGAGCTCGGAGCTGGGAGGAGTGGGACAACCTGAAATTCTGAAACACTTAGAGCTTGGGCTAGGTTTGCGGTATGCCGCCTCTTTCTATTCTTGATCTCGCATTTGTTCCTGAAGGTGGAACGCCGGCGGATGCTTTGCGGAATACACTGGACCTGGCGCAGCATGCCGAAAAGTGGGGTTACCGGCGCTTCTGGCTGGCGGAACATCACAACATGGTCGGCATCGCCAGCGCGGCGACGGCGGTTGTTATCTCGTA
>QHPN01000091.1:0-4349 GCA_003219115.1 Verrucomicrobiota bacterium
ATCGGATGCGCGATGGCTCTCCTTGATCAGTTGGTCTGCACTGATTAATCTTTCTGGCGTCTCTTTGGACTGTGCTCGGCTTGCAGGGCAAACAAGTCGGAAAAAGTTTCAAACCTTGGGCCGATCGACGAGCAGCGAATCAACGCGAGCGTGCCAGGGTGATATCGACGAATAGTATTTACCCAGACAATGGATCTCCCTGTAGGCGTTTCAACTTTGCAACACACCGATCGGTGGATTGGCGCGCCGCTTTGCGCAATCTTGACCTTTGTCAGAAGAATCTTTGAGGCGGCGGGCCCACCAGGACCCCGCCAAGTCCGACGGGTTCTCTTTATCAAGTTCGCCGAGCAGGGCTCCACCGTCCTCGCTTATCCCGCAATCTGCCGTGCGGTCGAAATGGTTGGACGCGAGAACGTCTACTTTGTCGTGTTTGAAGACAATCGCTTCATTCTCGATGTGATGGAGATCATTCCCGAGCAAAACGTGATCACCATTTCGACCAAAAGTCCGTTTGCGCTCGCCATCGATGCCTTGCGCGCAGTCCTGCGCGCGCGCAAGATCGACATCGACGCCGTGATCGATATGGAATTTTTGACCCGCTTTTCCGCGATACTCACGTTCCTGACCGGGGCGAAATCACGCGTGGGCTTTCATACGTTTTTTGGAGATGGCCCTTACCGCGGCGACCTGATGACGCATCGGCTTCTCTACAATCCGCATCTCCACACCAGCCAGATGTTCGAAGCCATGGTGGAAGCGCTTACACGAGATCCGGCGATGCTGCCGACCTTCGACTTCAAGCCACCCGCGACTCAATCCTTCGCCAAGTTCAATCCGTCGCCAGACGAGGCCGCGGAGGTCGATGCATTGCTACAACGCGAAAACCCGGCTGTCGGTTCGGCGCCCCTCATTCTGCTTAATCCAAATGCGAGTGACTTACTACCGTTGAGACGCTGGCCTCCGATGCGTTACGTCGAACTCGCCCGGCGACTGCTCGAACGTTACCCGGACTTGTTCATCGCATTCACCGGCGCACCGGCCGAGGCGACCGCGAATAACCGACTCGCGGCTGAAGTTAATTCAAACCGCGTTATCCCACTCGCGGGGAAAACAACTTTGCGTCAGGTCCTTGTCCTTTATACGCGGAGCGAGATCTTGGTGACGAACGACAGCGGCCCGGCTCATTTTGCTTCCATGACGCCGATTCATGTCGTCACTTTGTTTGGACCCGAAACACCGGAACTGTTTGGCGCACGTTCGCCAAACACGGAGTTTTTGTACGCCGGTATAACCTGCAGCCCGTGCGTAAACGCCTACAATAATCGGCAGTCGGTTTGTCGCAATAATCTCTGTATGCAGGCGATCACTGTCGATGATGTTTTTGAAAAAGTTACGCAAATCTACGATTCGCAGAGAAGTGCGTAAACCGTCGTAGCCGGGGTCAGCTTCAGTTCGTCACCTTTGCGATGGTCGTTCTCACAGCCGCAAACGTCTCTTCCCTCACGGCGAGTTCGCGCAACCGCCGATTCAAAACCCTCAATTGAATCCTGCCGCCGCCGGTCGTCAGACTGGGTCGTGAATAACAGCAGACGGGAAGGCTAACCAAACTTGGGGCCCTATGGATATCGTCAGCACATAAGGCATGTTCCGACCGACGAATACCATCATTGAAAACTCTCTATATCTAAGAGCCATTCTTTCGCTCGCAGTTTGGGCCAGATAAACGTGAAGGGCGAATAATGGAAATCGATGGCGTGCCCAGACGAAAGCCAGAGCACCGGCTACCTACATAGTTGGGCCATGCGGCGATGGCACGAGGAACGCTGCTGGGAAGGTTTCGAAGCCGGAAGACGTGGGTCCAGGCCCAAAGAACGACCATCGGGATTGCAATTGACTGTAGTGGGATGCTGGAAGGAAAATTCCCAGGATGGCGGAACAGCAACCGCTTTGGGTGCGACAACGCCGATGGCTTCAGATCGGCTTGCTCGTCCTAGCCTCCTTCGCGGTGATCTTCGTGAGCTACAAGCGGCTGAACGTGGAAATTCTCCGCGCCGAGAGCGGATTATTCCAAATGGTGGCCCATTCGCCGCGGGAAACGCAGGTGGATTTTTTCCGCAGCTTTTGGACGACCAGTTCCCATGGCCATTACACACCTCTGGCATTCAGTGCCGAGTTCTTCTTCACCAAATGGGCAGGGATGCGCGGCAGTTGGTGGCGTAACCGCCAACTCGCGCTTGGAGTTGGCCTGGCGGTGGCATTGTTTGCGTTCGTTCGTGCAGCTTTCCCAATCCCGGAAAAGGAAACACCTGTCGTCGCTTGGGCTGTGGCCGGTGGTGCCACGATGCTGATTATTGAACAGCCTGTGATGCGGGAATTTCTTCAATGGCCATTTCATATATTCCAGCTTGTCTGGATGATTCTCGCTCTCGCGCTTGCGACGGCAGTGGCCCGTCTGCCCGCCCTGCGCGATAGAAACAAGTCGATCTACTTGATTGCGGCGTGCGCTTACGCGTCGATGCACGTGCTAGGTCTCGGTCTCGCACTTGTTATCGCGACGTTGGCGGTGTTCCTGACGATTATGCTTGGGACTCGTATCGGACGGTTTGAGAGTTTTCGATCGCATACGAAAGCACTTGCGATTGCCTCAGTAATCTTACTGGCGCTGGCTGGTGCTCATACCGCTTGTATGTTCGCGTTAGCCGAGCAACAACCGAACGCCGAAACAATTTACCGGTTTACATGGCGGCATTTTTTCGGGTTAATGGGATGGTTCCCTTGGTCCATTTCGCTCAACATTTTTGGAAAACGGGATGGCCCCAAGTGGAGTGCGGAACTGATCAGCAACTCCTGGCCACTAGGGTTGGTTGTAACGGCAGCGATCTTTTTCTTTGTCTGTTTCGCTTTGCGGCGGGGATGCGCACGATCGGCCGAGCGCCGAGATTCAGGGGCCTTACTGGCGGTTTTCTCGATGGTTCTGCTTCTCTCCATGCTAATCATGATCGCGAAACGGGAGTTAGATGAGCCAAGCGAAAGAGCGCTGCGTGGTTATCTAACGGGGCCACGTTACCTTTATCCGTTTACCGTTGCCTGGCTCGGTTTGACTCTTTGCGCAATTCTGTCTGTTCCTGTACTCAAGCTGAGAGTCGTGGGAGTGGCATTCCTCATTTTTGGCTTTACTGCGGTGGGTGCCGACCTCGAGTACGCGTCCGAGGTTTGGCCGCGGGTGATGCCGTTACATGGAGCATCTGATCTTGAGATTTGGCGATATGTGCGGCAGACCGCTCGAGAAGCCCGAGCCGCCGATTTGCCCATTCCAAACATCTCTCTTCAGCCAATGACCGGTTTCGCTTTTATTGATATAAAATTTTTCGCACCTCTTCTGCGCCATGAACTTCACATCAGCGCCTCAGACCAATGCCATTTCATCGAGTGGGATCGGTGCAGCGATGAACGACGCGCGGAATATTTCAGGAAATGTCCCTCGCTCCTACAGCTGGCGCGGTTACTCGATCTGAATCTGGAAGGAAACGCGTAAACCCCACCTGGAAAGCAGCATTGCGAGACGATGGGTAGTTAATGCGGAGATGCGGGCACGGTTGCGTCTCGCGTTGACTTGCGCTGGATAAAACGAAGTCCTTCCGCAAAAAGCGCGAGGATAGATACAAACGTTAGTTCAAACATGGGTAAAACGTAACGCGGCCGAAATTCGGTTAATAAGCAGTTCGCGAACATCATAAGCTCTCCCAAAAAGATGGCTGCCAGTGCGAAGGCGAGAATAAATCCGGCTCCTCTCCTCCTGACAGCTGACGCGAGGATCAGAATAAACAGAACAAGCCACAGAAGACACCAGCGAGCGAACGTCACACCCCGCCAAAGCTGCAGGTACGTATTCCTTGAGCACATGGCGAGGAGTTCATCTGGCGTTAAATCTCGAAATGTGTGCAGCCTGGCCAGGGCCGGCATCGATTGGCGGTGGAATGAAACGTAATTGGTCGTCGCGAATAGGGACTCGATGACCTCGGTTACGCTTGTCTTCTGCGCAGCGATAAAATCGTGGAGTGCGGCTTGGCCAAGGGCTCTGCTGTTCGCCTTGAAGAACGCGAGGGCGAATCCATTGAGAGCACGGTCAAGCTTTACCCTTCCAAATTCGCCATCTCGCTGCATGAATACGTTGTCGAGTCTCTTCGCGAACTTCGCTGGATCAAATCCCTGAGTACTGGCCAGTGCTTCTCGCAGGTTCGAAAGAATCAGGCGAGTGTCGTCCTGGATTGGCTGTTTTTCGATTCGGTTCAAGAGATGTTGCTGGCGTTCGAATGGCAAATCAGAGAGCAGCCGAAGTCGCCAAAGAA
>QHPN01000091.1:4491-4945 GCA_003219115.1 Verrucomicrobiota bacterium
GATCGAATCGGTCCCGGACCAGGCCGTACCGCGGTTGCAACTTGTTGAGATAGAAGAATCAAGAAGCAAATCGGGAGTAATGCAGCCAAAACATTGTTCAAATGCCGTGTTAGAAATGCGCCAAAGAGTAGGATCGCGAACAAGCCCCAATGCTTCAGATCGATCGCGTGTGCGCTCCGTACTATCCGCAGCGCCAAAGTCGAGATAGCCAAAGTGAGAATCATGCTCAGCGTGTCCGAGCCAACGCACTGAGCAAATGCATAAAAAAGAGGATTTGCCGAGCAAACGAGGGCGATCAGCAGACGTTTCCACATGACTGTGGTGAGCGTCACGACAAGATAGAACTGTGCGATGAAGAGGCCCGTGTGCTGACAAACCAGCAGCGCGAACACCGAGTGATCGCTGAGAATCGAACTGGCAAAGTTTCTGTTCGGCCATGGAGCTGATCCGCTGA
>QHPN01000091.1:4991-5783 GCA_003219115.1 Verrucomicrobiota bacterium
GGAGGAAAATGCAGTATCGTCGCGACTCCGCGTGGATATGTCACCTGCACGTAGGCATCGACATCCTTCCAAAGCGGCGGCACGGTGGCGAGCAGCCAGATCGATGGAAGAAGCAGGCAGATGGAAATCGCTATTGCCCATACGAGCTGAGCCCGACGAGACGTTCCAGCGCCGCCGACTGCAAAGACGCTAATGGGCTTCAAAACTGTTGCTTTTGGGTCTTTGTTCGGCAAATCGCGCAGCTTGAGATAAGCCCTCCTTAGGTTTTCGACATTGGCGAATTTATTTGCCGAAAGTTTTCGCGCGTGGCCTTTCCAGCTCCAATAACACGCTCAATTTCTCATCAGAATGCATAGTGAACCCGCGTCTGTCGGCGCGGTGTGTGTCAAGATCTGCAGATCGATGTCAATCAGAGTGTGACACAACATCAAACGCCACGTCCAGCCGCACACAAATCATGACGGAACTCAAAACGTAAACCTCTTGAACTAAAAACCGTATCGTGCCGGCCAATCTCTGGCGGGCCCGCCCAGTCGTGCTGCACAGGTCTTCAGTTCCTTTTTAAAGAACTGAGCCAGATGTGATCGTACCTCATTTGTGAGCTGAAGTTTTTCCGTCCGCGTCCAACTGTTGTAATCCGACGTCAATCGGCCGCTTGGCTTGTCTGGATCGGCACCCAAGAAACGAAGGATGGAGCGCCGCAGTTCAGTCGCGTTGCTTTGCAGGTCATCAAAGAAATAAACGTGAAACTGCTCTGGATGGACATGGCGTTTCCATCGCGCGACGACGACA
>QHPN01000091.1:5855-6258 GCA_003219115.1 Verrucomicrobiota bacterium
CTTGATCTGGCGGTAGTGCACTTCCATGGACAAATGCGACCACACGCGCTCAACCGGATCACGCGCCAGGAAGATCACCTTTAAGTTTGGGAAGTATCCGACGACTTGCCGAATGACTTCATTACTCAGCGTCGAATAATTCGGCGAAATATCACCTGAAAGAAGCGATGCCTTCGTTTCAAACAGTCGGCCATAATTCTCGAGGTCGATAGTCGGTTCAGCGCTAAGGCTCTTGAGCCGATTCAGAAATAGAAGATCGCGCTCATCTCTGCAGCGCGGCTGAGCTGCGCGTTGTACCTTGCTCAGTTGATCAAGGTAATGCAGTTCCTTTACGGGAGGCATCCAGAAATCGGGATGAGAGTCGAGTTGCTGATAAAGCCAGGTCGTTCCGGCTTTATGGGCT
>QHPN01000161.1 GCA_003219115.1 Verrucomicrobiota bacterium
CCTGCTCGGCTGGGGCCACGCTCGAGTGATTGAAAATCTGCTGGCCCGAAAGCCGGACTGCCCGCGATCGCTCTCCGATCAGTTTGCCGATGCGCGGGTGATCGAGAATGCGCTGCTACGCCATGGTCGAAAAATTCGGATCGAGCAGCGGCCGCGCGCGGAATCGGATATTGCGGTCGCGGCGGCATCGATTCTGGCGCGAGAAGGATTCATCAATTGGCTGGAGAGGAAGGGGAAAGAACTGGGGGTGAAGCTTGGCCGTGGGGTGTCGGCAGAAATCAAAAGCGCCGCCACCGCGATTGTGGAAAAGCATGGCGCGAAAATGCTTTCGCAAATCGCCAAAGTCCATTTCCGCACGGCGCACGAAGTCGCTCCGACCGCTTTTCCTGGGCCCCCGCCAAGGCGCATTTGGATGCGTTAGCCCTTCATTGCCAACGATCGGGAAGGGCAGGATTCCTGCTCTGCAGGCCCCCAAACTCCTGCTCTTTTTGTGGAAACCCGCGTCTTGATTTTGAACCCTGATCCAGTCTTCGAAGACCGGTTGCTTTCGATTTTCGACTTTAGCGACGAAACCGAAATGCGCATCGTCCGGACGATGGCTGAAGTGGTGGCGATCCTGATCGGCGAGAGCTTCGACGGCTTTGTCATCGAGGGCGAGCCTGAATTCGCGATTGAGGCGGCAACCGTGGCTCGGCAGCATTTCCCGTCGTTGAAAATCTTGTGTGCACCTTGGGAAAAACCCTCCGCTGAGGCAGCGCACAAAGCCCAACAGCAAAATATCCCTCTGACAAACGGCGCGGGCTCAACCAGGCGCTTGCGCAAAGAGATTGATCGTTTTCTAGGAAGCCTTGACGGTCATCCCGCCGTCTCGGCCGAGGGGGTCGACCCATGTCATTCCCTCATTGGAAATCTGAACCAGTTTTCAGCGGCCGAAGTATTGCAAATGACCTGCATGGGTCAACGCAGCGGGCGTTTCACTTTTACTTCCGGGCGTGGGAACAGCGAGATCTACCTGCACCAGGGGGAGGTGCGGCATGCCGCTTACGGGACGCTCGAAGGGGAAGGGGCGCTAGCAGAAATTTTCCGTTGGAGACAGGGCCGTTTTTATTTCGAAGAAGGTATCATCAGTCAGGAACAATCGGTGAATCGGCCATTGGCGCATCTACTGCTGGATAATCTGCAAAAATTCGATGAAACCCTCGAAGTAGCCACCGTCGCGCCTAACCAATGAAAGACAAACAAACCGACACCAAGTTGCGCCTGATCGCGCTTCAGCTGGCGAGCTGGAAGAAATTGCATGATTTGATCACTTACGGTCTGGACAAGGCCAAGCCGATCATCTCCGTCGATCTGGAGCGGCAATTCACGGAAATGCGAGCGAATTTGCTCCAAGAGACCGAGCATGTCTTGCGCGAGCTGAATTTGTTAGCCGATCTGTCGGGCCGCGCCATGAATGTGCTAAACCGCGGTTCTTCTCTCCGGGCGGTGCGCGAGCTTTCGAACGACGACGCCCGCCGCCTCGAAACGGAATGGAACAGCGTTTTCACCAAGCTGGGCGTGGCCCAGGGCCAATTAAAATCGCGCCGGAAAGCTTTTGCCGAAGTAACGCCTTTCAAGGAGTTCATGAGCCGCCTCTCCCGGCGACCTGCGGTCGCCTAAATTTATCGAAGCGATTCGAGGGATGCCGGAAATTTGTAACGGTGCTTGAGCCAAGCGCTGGATTCTAAAAAAACAGCCGCTCGCCGCGACGAGCCCCTTCTATTTCTATAATAGGCGTAAATTTTACGAATGGTCCGCCGCTCTGCTTGTCCAAAGGGAAAATAAGTGCACCAATTTTTTTGGTTTGGCCCACGCAAATTCAAGCGCGAGCGCGATTTATTTGTGATATAATATCTTATGGCCAAGTTAACTAAAAGGGACATTGTGGTGGCGATCAGCAACCAGACTGGCATGGTCCAACACCAGGTTTTCGATGTTGTTCAACGCACCCTGGATCACATTACCGACAGCCTTGCTAATAATGTGGCGGTCGAGTTGCGAAATTTCGGGGTCTTCCAGCCGCGTTTGACGAAACCGCGTGTGGGCCGAAATCCCAATGAGCCAGGCAGCAGTTTCGTTATTCCGGCGCGTGCGACGGTGAAATTTAAACCGGGGAAAATCATGCGTCAGCGGGTAGAAAAGCTGTCGCGGGAATTGAAGGATGCCTCGGAAAGGAAAGCCGCGGCGAACGCTCCGTCTACCTAATCGCCTCGGAAGAGTCTGGAAAATCCTGATCCTGCTGGCCTTCTCCCAGTGGGAGAAGGAGTGGAGTGTCGAGTCGAGAGGGAACAGAGCCCAGCCCGTCGATAAAAGTTGTAGCGGCGCTTGTGCCAAGCGCCGGATCCAATAAACAGGCGCTTGGCACAAGCGCCTCTACAACGGGCTGCTCTCGAGCACTATTGGCGCAAGGCAGTGATCAAGTGGAGGTCTAGCTACTACAGCTTTTGGGCGTTATTGCTTAGCAATTGCTGAATTACTTCTTCGAGCCGTTCGAAGTTGATCGGCTTGGTTAAGTGCTCGGAAAAACCGGCGGCACGGGCACGGTTCACATCGCTCTCCATTCCGAATCCGCTGAGGGCGATTCCAGGCACTCCTCGGCTGCGCATTTCCTGCATGAGTTCATAACCACTACGATCCGGCAGTCCAATGTCGCTAATAAGGAGATCGAACTTCTCTCGCCGTGCTTTCTCGACTGCCTGATCGGCGGTGTAGGCGACGGTGATGTCGTAGCCGCGGCGCTCGAGGATCATTTTCAGACCTGTGCAGGTGTCCTCGTGGTCGTCGACGACGAGCAGGTGCGGTGGGCGGCCCGGAATTGGTGCCAATACTGGTTGGGCGCCATTCGTCGGTGACTCGCCATCAACCATCGCCGGCTCTGCGATTGTGCTGAGACGGACGGTAAACTTCGTTCCCTGATTCGGACCGGGGCTGGAGCCGGCTATGGTTCCGCCGTGCGCCAGGACCATGGCTTTCGAGATGGCCAGGCCAAGCCCAAGACCGCCAAACTTTCGTGTGATGGAACTTTGACCCTGCTCAAAGGCATTAAAAATCCGCGGGAGCTTGTCCGCTTCGATCCCGATGCCGGTGTCGCTGACGTCGATTCCGATTTGTCCGGGCTGTGGGTTTGAGGTGGCGAGAGAGATCCGTCCGCCCTCATCCGTGAACTTGACGCTGTTCTTAATTAGATTCCAGAAGACCTGTTGCAGTCGAGCCGGATCCCCCTGCACGAAATGGTCGTGGGCGTTCAGAGTTAGCTCGACCTCGAGGGATTTCTGCGAGATTTCCTCCCGGCAAATTTCCAATGCCCGTTGCAGTACACTATGAACACTTACCGGTTCGAGGCTGAGCTTGAGCTTTCCTTTGGCGATGCGGGTGATATCGAGCAGGTCATCGATCAAACGTGCTTCCAGCTCCACGTTTCGGCGTATGACATCGAGGGCTTGGCGGACCTCGTCTGAATCGGCGACGTGAGTTTCGAGGGCCGCGACCATGGCGATCACCGGGGAAAGGGGATTGCGCAATTCGTGGGAAAGCAGGGCGAGAAATTGATCTTTGGCTGCATTGGCACTTAAGAGCTCGTTGCGCAGGGTCATGTCGCGCGTTTTCTCTTCCACCAGATACAGCACGCCCTGAATATTCTGACGGGAATCGATCAAGCGCAGAAGATTAACATTGCAAAAGCGGGTCGCTCCGGTGCGATCACGGAACGGTTCTTCGATGAGCTGATAGGGAGTGCCCGTCGCGAGGACATGGTCGATGATCGATGGCGACACGATTTTGATCTGATCGTAGGTCACGACTTCGATATCGGTCCCCGAGGGAAGCTGCCCGATCTGCAACGCCATCTGGGCAAAGGCGTCGTTGACATGAAGAAAACGACGCGTTTCCGGATCGACCAAGGCGATGCCGATCGGCATGTTGGCCAGAATTTTTTCGTTGAAACTGACTTCGCGCTCAATCCGACGCGTAGCTTCGGCCTGACGCCGGTAAAATCTCCCGGCCAGGATGGCCGCGACCAGGGTACCGGCAATAAGCCAGCCAGCCGGCACGGTAATTTTGCGCAGCAGATCGTGAACCGGAGCATACGCAATCTCCTCGGGTTGGTGGATAATTGCGAGCCATTGGGCGGACTCCAGCGGATCGAACGAGTAAATGTTTCCGCCCTCGCCGCGATGTCCCCTTTGCTCCTTCCGAATATCGGAGATCAACTTCGCTTCCGCGCGAGTTGTCGGTTCGGCAATGCGCCTTGTCAGCGAATGAAATCGAGGAAAGCCGCCGGCCGATCCGTTCGATCAGAATTGAGGCGCCGATGTAACCGATGGTTTTGCCGTCACGCCTCCGGATGGCGCCGACGACGTCAGTAACCATGCGATCATCAACCGCCCGATGATGAACGGGCGAGACGTAGGCGTTAGTTCCTCCATCCGCTCCATCTTTCCAAACCTCCGGATGAAACGACTGACCTATCAGGTTCGGCGCGGCCGGAAGTGTGCCTAAGAGTTTGCCGTCGGCGGACGCGATAAACATCCCGTCGATGCGGGGGTATGAGAAAAATTTCGCGGCGATCCATTGCTGGGTGGTGTCCTGAGGGTTAGGCGCGGCAAAAAGCCGCTCCATATCGGGCAGCGTCTGATAATAGGAAATGATGCTGGCGGTGCTGGCGAGATCGTCATCGACCAAATGAGCAATCAGCTGAACAAAGGTTTGACGGTCCCGCAAAATTTTTGATTCCAGAGTATTCTTGAGTGTGGTGTAAGAAATCAGCAACATCAGGATCGATGGCACCCACCCGGCAAGCAGCACCGTCAAAACAATGTCGAAACGTTCGAGTTTCCGTTCTTTTTTTCCGGTCGTGAGTGGTCCGATTGCCATCGCCGTGAGCTGCTACTTTACCACAAAACCGCGGTCTCTCCGAGAAAGGAAGCCCACGCCGGTTCTCCACAAAAGAGTTGCAAAGGAACAAGCTATTTCGGCTTCGCGGCGCGATAAATGGTTGTGTGCTTTCAACTTCAAGCCCGTCGGCGCGACCGGGACGCCGTTTTTTGATTTGACGACGCCACCAGAAGCGGCATCATGTCGCGCTTGCAGCAGTAATCGGCAAGGTAGTCTGGATTCCTAACCCGAGGCGGCATGGTTTCATTTATCTGGACAATTTGTTATCTCAGCGTGCTCGTCGGCCTTTCGGCCTACGGGGTGCACCGCTATTTTATTATCTACCTCTTTTTGAAGTATCGGAAACGCGAGCCGGTGCCGGCGGCCCGATTCGAGCAATTGCCGGTCGTGACCGTGCAACTGCCCATTTTTAACGAAATCTACGTGGCTGAGCGTTTGCTGCGTTCGGTCAGCCAATTGGATTATCCGCGTGATCGTTTGCAAATCCAAGTGCTGGATGATTCGACCGATGATACGCGCGAGATCACGGCCAATTGTGCGGCGGAACTGCGCGAGCGCGGCTTCGATGTGGAGCTGATTCACCGGACCAATCGCACCGGATTCAAAGCTGGCGCCCTCGAGCGGGGTCTCGCGACCGCGCGGGGAGAATTCGTTTGTATCCTCGACGCCGATTTTGTTCCACCGCCGGATTTGCTCCGCAAGACGGTGGATTTCTTTACCGATCCGAAAGTGGGGATGATCCAAACGCGCTGGGGCCATTTGAATCGCGGCTACTCTCTGCTTACGCGGGTCCAGGCGATGTTTCTCGATGGTCATCTCGTTCTCGAACAAACCGCGCGCTCCCGCAGTGGCCGCTTTTTTAACTTTAACGGGACAGCTGGACTCTGGCGAAAGTCGTGCATTCAACAAGCGGGCGGCTGGCAGCACGACACCCTGACCGAAGATCTCGATCTCAGTTACCGCGCGCAATTAGCGGGATGGAAATTCGTTTTCCTGCCTGACGTTGTAACCCCGGCAGAGCTTCCGGTCGACATGAATGGCTTCAAATCGCAACAACACCGTTGGACGAAAGGTTCCATTCAGACCTGCAAAAAGCTGCTGCCGGCGATTTGGCGAAGCAAGCTGCCGATGCCGATTAAGGTGGAGGCGACTGGTCACCTGGTTTCGAATTTCGCATATCTGCTTCTCGCCTGCCTGGTGGTGCTGCTCCATCCCTCGACCGGTGGGCCGCAATCTGGCTGGGTGCGCACACTCCTTATTGATGTCCCGATTTTCCTGACCGCTTCTGTCTCGGTCGCCGTTTTCTACATTTGCGCCCAGCGCGAATTGCATCCGCGGACGTGGATGAAAGAGATCATGCTCTTGCCCTGCCTGCTCGCGCTGGGTGTGGGGCTATCGCTAAATAACGCCCGGGCCGTCCTTGAGGCGGTGTTCAATCATAAATCGGACTTTACCCGAACCCCGAAATACGGCATCGAGCGCAAGTCCCAGCGATGGCGCAATTGCCGGTATATGCCTCTGAAATCGGTACTGCCTGTGGCAGAGATGTTTTTTGCTGTTTATTTCACCTATTTCGTCTGGTACGCGATCGAGCACGGCCAGTTCCTTTCGGTCCCGTTCTTGCTTATGTTTCAGTTTGGGTTTCTTTACGTGTCTTTTTGCTCCGTCATTCAATGGTTACCGAAATTCAACTTGAACAACGGCCGGGCGCCCGACGCGCTTCCGGCCTGACCGCCCCCGCCTAAACCCCCCATAACCCTCATGTCTCGACTTCGTTGGTTTCTCGCAATTGCTGTTCTCGCTCCAGCTCCAAACGCCCTGCGGGCACAAATACTCCAGCCCACTGTCATTGTTAGCGTCGCGGATCAAAAATTGATGTTGGTCGACGACGGTGCCCGCGCCGCAGTTTACTCCGTGTCGACCTCCAAATTCGGACTCGGCGATCATTGGGGGTCAATGGCGACCCCTCTCGGCACGCTTCAGGTTGCTCAAAAAATTGGCGATCATGCCCCGGTCGGCGCGGTTTTTCATAACCGTCGGTTCACCGGTGAAATTTTACAGCCGAATGCGCCGGGGCGGGATCCAATCGTCACTCGGATCATCTGGCTGCGCGGATTGGAAGCGGATAACGCGCACGCGTACAACCGGGGCATTTACATTCATGGCACTCCCCAGGAAAAGAACATTGGACGGCCTGCCAGCTACGGTTGTATTCGGATGAAATCATCGGATGTCACCGAGCTCTACGCGCAGTTGCCCGTCGGTGCGGTTGTGCAAATTACTTCCGATCATCTGCCGAAATTGAGTCGGGCGGGCAGAAGCACACTCGCTTCCGCGCCTTCCTCTGCTCCCGTTTCGACGCACGCGGTTTTCACCGCCGACTCGTCAAAGCCGGGCGCGGAGAAAGCGACCATTACGCCGCTGACGCCCAAGACGTCGACGGCTCCGGCGAAGAAGCCCGACGCCACGGCCTGGCTGCGAAACGCACGGGCTTAATCGCGCCGCATCGCGGTTGACAAAGCCAGGAGCATCCGTGACGCTCCCGCCCATTATTTTTTCCTATGGCTAATACCAAATCCGCAGCCAAACGTGCGCGCCAGATCCAACGCCGCGCTCTGCGCAATCGTCAGGTCTTGAGTCGAATTCGCACCCTGAGCAAGCGCGCTGGAAACGCGAAAACTCAGACAGGCGACATCACCGCACTCATCTCTGCCATCGACAAAGCGGCCAAGCGCGGGATTATTCATCGCAACGCCGCAGTTCGCCGGAAGGCCCGGCTGGCGCGCGTCGGCGCGACCGCTGCCAAGTAAAAGCAAGGCCGCGCCTTTGGCGT
>QHPN01000162.1 GCA_003219115.1 Verrucomicrobiota bacterium
CACGCCCACGTTAGAACAAAGAGCTGCGGCGTTACCCAACTATCAGCCAACCGGATTAACTCAGGTTGTTTATGGAAGACAAGACGAAGGTCTGGTCTTCCCGCGCGGGGCGACCCAACCGGCGCGTCGGGTTTGGACGGCCAAACGCGAGACATTGCGATGGCGCGATCGGGAAACGGGCGCGCAGCTGGCCGTTTCCTATCCGGCGGAGGAGGTCACGCTCATTCCAGTTTCAGGTCAATGAAGGCGCGTGATACAATGAATGGCACTTTCTGGGGAGCAAGTCGCACCTTTGGCGCTGAAAAAACGGAGGGACACGCTTCTGCGTGTCCAGGACGCGCGGAAGCGCGTCCCTCCGCGTTGACGACATGGCCACGCTTTTTCTCAACCTTAACCAGTGGCAGGCGGAGCGCCCGCCCTACAATTCTTCGTCCGCGCGAGGCGAATCTTGTAAGGCAAGCGCTCCGTTTGCCGCAGCAAGTACGCCAAATATGAAAACGAAAGCCATCATCCTAATTGTCGTTAGCCTTATTCCGCTGACGGCATTCAGCCAACCGCCGGCGCCACCGAATCCTCCGAATCCGCCAAACCCGCCGATGGGGCCGCAGCCGCCACGCGACCGCGAAGATCGGAGGCCAAAGGTTCCGGTGACATTTCTGGGAGTTGAAACGTCGGAAGTGCCGAGCGTGTTATGCGATCAGCTGGGATTGCCGAAGGGTTTCGGGTTGGTGGTTGATTACATCGTGCCGGATGGCCCCGCCGCCGCCGCCGGTGTGCAACAGAACGACGTCCTGAAAATGTTGAACGATCAGATCCTAACGGATCCTGGACAACTAGCCAAGCTCATCCGCAGTTATTCAGAAGGAACAAATGTGACGCTGATAGTCTTGCGCAAAGGTCAGGAACAAAAAATTACGGTGAAACTGGCGAAGAAAGAGGTGCCGCAGCGTCGTGCAAATATGCGTCATATGAATCACGACTCGAATTTCGACTTCGGAGACGTCGGTAATATGGACGGCTTGAAAGAGCGAATGTCGGAGTTGAAAGAACGATTGGGTGACGAGCAGCGCGGAATGATTCATGACACGGTGGTGCGGGCGCGCGAGGAAGCGCGACGCGCAACCGATGAAGCACGACGGAATGTAGAACGCATCCACACCATAACTCGCAACAACGGCGCGCTCCAACGGACCACCATCGACTTGAACAAAGCGCAGATTGTCTTCTCCGATGACAAAGGGGAACTCCGGATCGAAAACAAGGATGGCAAGAAATTCCTGACCGCGAAGGATCCGCAGGGGAAAATGCTCTTCAGTGGTCCGGTCGAAACGAACGAAGAGCTCGATAAGGTGCCAACGGAAGTGCGACAGCGTTACGAAAAGTTGCAGGAGCATGATTTACGGGCAGTCGCGCCGGATGCCATCTATTTGCGAGCCGAATCGGATAACGATAACGACGACGACGAAGATGACGATATGGATGAAGAGAGCCCGAGCGCGAGCAATGTTTCCTATGATCAGGTCTGTTCCCAGGAAGTTGGACGTCGTGCCTGGGAAATCCACACCGTCCTGATCTAGTCGGAGAACTCCACCGGAACCTTAACCAGCCTGGCCAGCTTTCCGGTGGAGTTTTTCTTTGCGGACCTAAGGTCCAAGCCCACGAAAACACACTAATTACACCAAAGCGGGTCTGACGCCTCTTGTTGTAGCGGCGGTCTATGACCGCCGGAGCTTGCAAAAATCACCGGCAAAAATCATCGGCGGTCATAGACCGCCGCTACAGTAAAACCCGTCGCTGCCCTCGCGATTCTAACTGGGAGGAGGGACTGCCAAGTAGCTGAGTTTTGTGTTTTGCTTAGCTGGGCGGCTTGTGGCTCCGCAGAGCGTCGCCCTACCAGTGAAATTTTCGCGAGGGCGCATTGGTAGGGCGAGACTCCGTCGAGCCGCCGCGCTGATTATTTCATCACGGGCCCGAGCGGCAGCACAACCTTGTGGGACAGTTCGTTCAGGACCTGGGCGAGGCCCGCGTAAATCGCGGAAAATCCGCACAACACTCCTTCGTAGCCCGTGAAATGTTTGAATCCGGCACTCGCCCCGGTGAAATCGCCGATGGCGAGGAGGAAAAACAGGATGGTGAGGGTGGCGAAAACGATTTGCAGGGCGCGGTTGATCCGCAATGTGCCAATAAACATGACGGCGGTGAACAGTCCCCACATGGCGAGGTAGGCGGCCATGGCCGTCTCATTGGAGGAGTTGACCCACCCGAGTTTCGGCAGGACGATCAAGGCCACGAGCGACCACCAGAAGAAACCGTAGGAAATGAAAGCGGTGGTTGCGAACGTGTTCCCTTTCTTCCATTCCATGATCCCGGCGATGATTTGCGCGATCCCGCCATAACAAATACCCATTGCCAGAATCATGCTGTTGAGTTCGTAGAAACCGGCGTTGTGCAGGTTAAGCAAGACCGTGGTCATGCCGAAGCCGAGGAGGCCGAGCGGGGCCGGATTGCCGGTGGTATCCTTGATTTGAGTAATCGAATCTTCGTTCATAAGATGTCGGCGAACAGGTTAATTGAAGGGTCAATAATGCCGAAACACTTTCTCACATTGACCAAACGCGAAATGGACTGTCAATAGTAAGCCTTATCGGATAACCCGTTTCGCTTCCGCCCGGAAGATCCTGATTCTGCGATGATACGAATCCTTTTGTTTGCTGTGGCCGTCGCGATTTGCTCCCCGCTTCGCGCCCAAACAGCGGCCAGTCCATCCTCTTCGCCCTCGCCATCGCTCGAACAACGCGTTGCCGATCTCGAAGCCTACATGAATAACGCTGCCCGCGGCGCGGACGCGGCGGGAGCGCATGCCAGCTCCAACATCCCGGGGCCTGGTCCCGGCCACAACGCCTGGCTGATGACCTCTGCGCTGCTGGTTTTGTTCATGACTTTGCCAGGTCTCGCTCTCTTCTATGGGGGATTGGTCCGGCAAAAAAATGTTCTGTCCGTCCTCGCCCAATGTCTCGGCATCGCCGGCCTGGTCACGATTTTGTGGTGGGCGGTTGGCTACTCGCTCGTGTTCGCTCCCGGTTGCCCATTTTTTGGCAGTCCGCGGTTTGCCTTCCTCCGAGGCGTCACTTCGGCGCCGAATCCCGACTACTCCTACTGGGTCTCGCACAATGTCTTTGCCATGTATCAGCTCATGTTCGCCATCATCACGCCGGCGCTCATCATCGGATCGGTGGCCGAGCGCATGAAATTTTCCGCGGTCATGGCCATCATCGCGCTCTGGATGTTTTTAGTCTATTTCCCGTTAGCCCATATGGTTTGGGGAATCGACGGCCTGATGAATGGCGTTTGGAATGCGAACGCGAAGATTCGCGCGATCGATTTCGCCGGCGGCACTGTCGTTCACATGTCGAGTGGATGGTCAGCTCTGCTCCTCTGTCTTTTCCTCGGGCCACGGCTCGGTTTCCGCAAGGAAATCATGGCGCCGCATTCGATGGTTCTTTGCCTGGTCGGGACCGGGATGCTTTGGGTCGGCTGGTATGGATTTAATGCCGGGAGCGCGCTCGGGGCGGATGCCATCGCCGCCAATGCTTTCATGACGACAACGTTGGCGACAGCGATCGCATCTTTCACGTGGGCGATGCTGGAATGGGTGCTGCGCGGCAAAGCGAGCGTGCTTGGTTTTTGTTCAGGCGCTGTCGGGGGCCTGGTTGTCATCACGCCGGCCTGCGGATTTGTCGATGCTAACGGCGCCGTGATTATCGGGTTGCTGGCGGGTGCGGTTCCGTTTTTTGCCTGTACCAGATTGAAATCATGGTTTCACTACGACGATGCGCTCGATACTTTCGGAGTGCACGCGGTCGGCGGAACCCTGGGCGCGTTTCTCACCGGTTTGCTCGCGACCGTCACGGTTAATTCCAATTTGGCCGGACCTGCCGCCAGCCAAAACGGACTCGTGAAAATTGTCCGGCACATACTCTGGCTGGAACAATTGAAAGCGATCGCCATCACTATCGCATTGGCCTTGATCGGCACCTCAATAATTGCATTGGTGGTGCGCGCCACGATCGGGCTGCGGATCACGCCGGAAATCGAACGCCAGGGTCTCGACATCAATCTGCACGGCGAAGAAGGCTATATTGTTTCCGGTTAGCGAGCATCTCACAACGCGTCCATTCAGGTAGG
>QHPN01000163.1 GCA_003219115.1 Verrucomicrobiota bacterium
CATGACGCCGCATTTCCTCGGCTTTCGATTTCGCTTTCTCTTTCTCGCCATTCTTTTTCGGCGCCTTCAGGTAATCGGCAAATAATCCCGCGCCAGCACCTTCAAAGAAATAACGTTTTCCCCAGGGCCCGCAAGCCACGCCCACATCGAACCTGCCGCATTTCCCGTCACTCAGTCGCTCAATCAATTCCTTTTGAGAGAGGCAAAAGCCCAGGGTTCGCGCGAAATTGTTCGCAGTCCCCAGTGGCAGCACGCTGAGGGGAACCTTGCTCTTCAACGCAACGAGACGACATGCGACCTTGCTTACAGTGCCATCTCCGCCCGCCACCAACACCAGATGAATCCTCTTCTCCAATGCTTTCGTCATCCCTCTTTCCTTCGACGATTGATAAATCGCCTTGTGCCCCGCTCGCTTCAGCGCCTTTATCAAATCTTCGCTCTGATGCTCCTCGCTTCCGGCTTTTGGATTGTGCACCAAGAGAATGCGCATCGCACTATCCTCGTAGCGCACCGTTAAAGTGCGCTTATTTTTAACGGATCCTAAAGCACATTAAAAACGGTTAGCGCCATCGTGGCTCGCGCACGCGAATGAAGAAATTTTCGAACGTCTGCCAGGCGCTGCACACGATTCGGCCAGAAACGCGTCCAGATTCGTTTCATTAGAGAATGAAACCGCGCATCCTTATCTGCAACGACGATGGTATTTACAGCCCCGGTATTGCCTGCCTCGCCAAAGTCGCCTCTCGATTCGGCGACGTGCGCATCGTCGCGCCTGATGTCGAGCAATCCTCCATGGGCCATGCCATCACCTCATCGCGTCCGCTGCGTTACCGGCGCACGCCATTGCCCGGCGGTTTTGATGCGTATCGCGTCAATGGGACACCAGCCGACTGCGTCGCGCTAGGCACCTACTTATGGGAAAGGGTGAGTCTGGTTCTTTCCGGGATCAATTTAGGGCCCAACCTTGGTAGCGCCTGCTGGCACTCCGGCACTCTTGCCGCGGCCAAACAGGCCGCTTTACTCGGGTTGCGCGGCATCGCTTTCAGCACTGCAGTCGCCATGACCGATAAAACGCCCGATTTCAGTTCGTTGGAACCGTACGTCGACAAAGTGCTCGAGCTTCTTCTCAAGGAAAAAGAGATGTGCCTTGTCAATGTGAACGTGCCCGAAAAACCGAAGGGCATTCGGTGGACCCGGCAGGCCATCAAACAGTACGACGGCAAAGTTGTGCCGGGCAAAGATCCGATGAAACGCGCAATCTACTGGTTTACCGTCAAGCCATTGGAAGGCGAAGAAGAAGGCACGGACCGCTGGGCCTTTGGCAAACATTTCGTTTCAATCACACCATTGCGTCTCGATTTGACTGATGAAAGGGATCTCGCCCGCGTTTTGGCGCTGCCGATCACGCCAGCGCACCCAGCCCGCCGAAAAACGCGCAGATAAACGAAACAGAATTTACAGGATTGTGCAGAATACAGAAAAGGCTGCTGTTGAATCCAAATCCTGTTAAACCTGTTTAGTACTAATGATTAGTGGAACTGACATTACCGTTTGGACGATATCGGCTGTGCTCGCGGCAGGGATTGGCTGGAGTCGCTACGTAAAATGGAAAACGCGCAACACACTCGTGCGAGAACTGGCGGCAATGGAACCGGAACGCAGGGAGAAAGTACTGCAACGACTCAATCCCAAACTTGCCATGGAAATGCGCGAACAATTAATGGAACGGTTTCAGATAATGAGCTGAGTTCGCAGCCGGGTTGTTTCTAAACTACTGACTTTTAATGAGCGGCGGCTTCCAACCTTCGACTTACTAACAAACGGGAGGTCCGGCCGGACTGGCGTTAGACACAGCCCCTTGGTGAAAGCGAATTTCGCTCTCACCGCGACACTACAGCAGCAGCCTGTGGCCAGACGTTGGAGCGGCTGCCTATTACCGCCGTTGCAATTGTAACGTTCTATCAGTTACACCGCACTAACAGCTACATTTCTTCCCGCAGTTGCAGGCCTTGTTGTCGTTCATCGGGCAGTTCTTGCCGCTCTTCTTGCAGCTCTGAGGCGTGGGCTCGGCCGCAAACGCGCTCGTGCAAATCGCTGCCGCCAGAATCGAAAACAGAATTTTCGCGTACGTCTTCATCCTCCTAATTTCGCGCATAATCAGATAAGACGACAGTGAAAAGATTCACTTGTCCGGTTTGCGCACATTTCTGTCATCCCAAGTCTCGCGCCTGGGGTCCGAGGGATTCTGTTGCGGAATCGTTTTTTGGGGTCCCTCAGTCCGAGCCAGACTGGCATTTTTTAGAGACAGCCGTTTCTTGTCGCCTACCACACGCGCATAGATCAACGCAGGCAAAACGATGAAGAAATCTACCGAAAGCGCTGTGCCAGCCAAACGTTCGGCAAATACTTCCGCTTAGTTCGCGACCTTAAAGTTTCCGATTCGGTGCCAATGTTCGCCCGAATTGAGCGCTGGCAGGAATCGGAACGCGCCGCTACTCGAAGTTCCAAGCTCGACGATGCAGAGATTTAATCCGCAGATTTTTTCCTTCTTCTTTCTACCTTTCTTCCTTCTCCTGTTTCGATTTAATCTGCGAAACCGCAGACGAATCAAAATCGAAGCGTCGCCAACTTACACGAGCGCGCCGCCGCAGCTGGAGCCGGCGCCGGCGGTGCAACCAAAACAATGATTGCCGGTGAGGATTTCGCGGTCCTCCACTGTCGCGGGTTCGATCTCCCAGAGGTGAAGCACACCGTTTCCATTTCCCCAGTTCATCTTCAGCATCTGATTAAAGTCGCAGTCGAAGACTTCGCCGGTCCAACTTACGCTAATGGTGTTGCGGCACATCAAGCCGGAGACAGTCGCAGGGTTAAAGTTGTCGATCAGCAGCTGCTTGTATTCTTCCAACTTGTTGTTGTAACGAAGATAGGAAGCGAAACGAGCGATCGGCAGGTTGGTAATGGTATAGAGATTGTTGAAGATTATCCCGAAATGCTTCTTTAACTCGCGCTTGTAATCGGCTTCCAGTTCCGCCTGCGGGCCCGGCAGAAACGCGCCGACCGGATTATAGACGAGATGAAGAGGAAGATGCGTGCCGTAACCTAACGAGTTTAATACTTGGAGCGCTTTGATGCTGCCATCGAATACCCCTTCGCCACGCTGCGCGTTTACGTTGTCCGGAGTGTAACACGGCATGGACGCAATAATCTCCACTTCGTGATCGGCAAGAAATTGCGGGAGATCTTCGTAACCGGACTCAAGCAGAATGGTAAGATTGCAACGGTCGATGACGTGACGCTTGGGAGTGAGCGCTCTTACTCGTTCGATGAAATAGCGGAAGTCCGGAATCATTTCCGGCGCGCCGCCGGTCAGATCGATGGTGGGAATTTCCGTTCGCGCGAACCAGGCGATCACACGATCAATCGTCTCGCGCGTCATGATTTCCTTGCGCTTCGGACCGGCATTCACATGACAATGCACGCAGGTTAGATTGCAAAGCTTCCCGACGTTGACCTGAAGAATTTCCGGCTTTGCTCGGCGCAACGTAACTCCTTCGGCAGCAAGTCGGTCAGAAAAAGGGTTCATGAAGCTCCGCAGGTCGAGATGTAGTAAGTGGTGGCAGCCGCGATTGCGGCGCAAGGCAGCGTCACCAGCCAGGAAAGAACGATCGCTTTCACGGTCCGTAAATTCGCGTTACCGGTCGTCAGGCCAATTCCAAAAAGCGAGCCGACCGAAACGTGGGTGGTCGAAACGGGCAGGCCGAACAAACTTGCCAGCACGACGAGAATTGCGGTCGTCAAATTTGCGGTGAAGCCTTGGCCGTGATTCATCGTCGTGATTTTTTTGCTCATTGTCTCAGCGACTTTTCTTGCCTTGAGCAATCCGCCGATCGCCATCGTCGCCGCGACCGCGGCGAATCCCCAGCGAATATCGAGTGCTTTCCACAAGCGCAGCAGCGCCACAATTTTAGGCGTGTCGTTCAAACCGCAGCGCTGAGAAAATGAGCGGCGTCGACAACTTGCTGCGAAGTGAAGCCGAAGAAATTACCCCCGTAACGTTCGCGGCAGTTCTCTACCTCATCGACCGTCAAATGTGGCGGAAGAGAAACGGCGGGGAGCGCGAACGACGAGTTGGGCTGTGGCATTGCGATAACGCGCTCCTCTGCACCGATGCAAACGCACCATTCCTTTTTCAAACCGAACGCGATCCGCGCGCCATGAAAAAACACATACAGCAAACCTGCGATCGCCATGGCGATGACGGGACTAAGTAACAACGGAAGGACAAACCCTTTCCCAAGTGCTGAAAAGTTGAGATGCGCTCCCGTCGACACGAAACCGCAACCGATGATGGCACCGGTCAATGCATGCGTGGTCGAAATTGGAAAGCCAGTCAGGGTGGCAATGATAACGGTCATCCCAGCCCCAATCGCGACGGAGAGCAGAAAATACTCTGAACCGGCGAAATAATCCGGCACGATGCCTTTGCCACTGAATTTCTTGAGCAGTGTCTGGGCGAGATAGATCGACATGA
>QHPN01000164.1 GCA_003219115.1 Verrucomicrobiota bacterium
CACCGTTCCTTCGCGCGGACTCATTGTCGCCAGTATCATGAGCAAGAAGCTGGCGGAAAGTCTGGATCGATTGGTGTTAAACGTAAGATTCGGGAGCGGCGCGTTCATGAAAGAGCGCCGGGAAGCAGAACTGCTCGGCGATGCAATGCTGCGCGTTGGTGAGGCCCTGGGTCTGCAAATCTCCTACCTTCTTACCCCGATGAACGAACCGCTCGGACGCACCGTCGGCAACGCGCTGGAACTTGCCGAAGCGATTGATGCTCTTCGCGGCGCCGGACCGCCAGATGTCGTCAATCTGGTTCTGGATTTGGCGATCAGAGTTGCAAACGCACCGCGCCTTCAATTGCAAAGGTGGCTGCAAGACGGCACTGCCTGGAGAAAATTCATCGCGCACCCATTGTCCGCGAAATCAAAGCAGAGCGGACTGGCAGAATTGCGAAGATGGACGCTGACAGAATCGGACGTGCCTCGCTCCTGCTCGGTGGGGGTCGGCAAACTGCGGATGATGCAATTGATTTTGCGGTCGGTATTTCCGATTTGAAAAAGGTCGGCGAAGCGGTGGAATCCGACGAGGTTTTAATGCGCGTGCACGCCCGGATGGAAAAATCGTGCGAAAGAGCCTTGCTGATGTTGAAAGAAGCTGTGGCAATCGAATGATGACCGGGAACCCTCACCGGAAGTTCCTGGTGTGCGGAATTGCGATGACCGCGGTCCTGGTCGCGCTTCCAAGCGTCAATGCGCAAACAACGGCGGCACTGTCGAGTACCGAAAAAGCACCGGTCGATGCGCTGATTTCATGGTTACTGCGGGAAGACGCCCAACTGCGTGGAATTCCGTTTAGCGAAGTGATCTTCGATGCCACGGGAAAGCGGGTGCTTGTCTTCAACCCGAAGAACGAAACCGATGGGCGAGTCTTAAAACAAATCAGCAGCGTCCTCGATGAAGTAATGGCGCAATTGAACGCGCCCGATAGCGTGGTTCAGGGAATACCGCGCATTAATGAGGTGAGCAGTCATTTTGAGGATTTGATGCGGGAACTGTTAAACAAAGCGCCGGGCCTTAGTTGTGATTTTCCAAAAAACGCGGCCGGTGGAACTCAACGTTCCGGTTATCCCGATTTGGAGCTGATCGAGCAGCAATCTCACCGTATTTACTATCTCGACCCAAAACTCTACGCAGTGGGGAGCCGGGACAGTTCTTTCCGCACTTTTTATTTCGAGCCCAAGGTCGCAACTAACAAAGTGCGAGAGGATGCGGTGCATTTCATTGTCGGCTTTGAGCATGAAAAGCCCGCGCCCGACCGACATTGGAAATTTACGCGCTGGGATCTGGTCGATCTCTCACATTTCCAGGTCAAACTGAAAGCGGAATTTCAAGGGAGTAATCGCGACATGTATCGGCCGGAGGCGATTGTCGCCACGAGCGCGCAGAAAGTGGAGTAATGGAGTTATGTGGAAAAAACTATTACCCCAATACTCCTTTACTCCAATGCTGCGGCCTTGCCGATCTGCGACGGTAAAGGTAACCTATTAGTCTGCCATGATTACCCAATCCGAACCGGAAACGTTTCAATTCGATGCGGTTGACGACGTCGTCGCCGACATCGCGGCGGGCAAACTCGTAATCGTGACTGATGATGCTGATCGCGAGAACGAGGGCGACCTGGTCATGGCGGCGGAAAAAGCGACCGCGGCATCAGTAAATTTCATGGCCATGCATGGTCGCGGCTTGATTTGCGTTCCGATCTCGAACGGGCGGGCGGAGCAGCTGGGCCTGAAGCGCATGGTAGCGGAAAATCGCGAAATGTATTCGACCGATTTCACCGTCTCAGTCGATGCCGCTGATGGCGTGACCACCGGGATAAGCGCACATGATCGGGCGCGAACCATTCAGATCATCGCGAATCCGGTCTCAGAACCGAATGACCTGGTGCAACCCGGACACGTCTTTCCATTGCGTGCAAAAGACGGTGGCGTCTTGCGTCGCGCCGGTCACACCGAAGCAGCGGTCGACCTCGCGACCATGGCCGGACTCCAACCTGCGGGCGTCCTCTGCGAAATTCTGCACGACGACGGGACAATGGCGCGTTTGCCGGAACTGATGCGGTTCCGCAAGAAACATGGGCTGCGCATTTGCACGATCCAAAGTTTGATCGCGCATCGGCGGGTGCGGGAAAAGCTGGTCGAGCGCGAACAGATCGTAAAGATGCCAACCGATTACGGCGATTTCGATCTGCATCTGTATCGTTCGAAACTTGACGGCTCGCATCACCTTGCGCTGGTCAAAGGGACGATTTCGCCGAATAAGCCGACGCTGGTGCGGGTGCACAGCGAATGTCTGACCGGCGATGTCTTCGGCTCGCGGCGATGTGATTGCGGCAATCAGTTGCACGCTGCGCTTCGGCAGATTTCCGAAGAAGGCGATGGCGTTCTCGTTTACATGCGCCAGGAAGGTCGGGGTATCGGTTTGGCCGCAAAAATTCACGCCTACAAGTTGCAGGAGGAAGGCCTCGATACCGTCGAAGCCAATGCCAGACTTGGCTTCCCCATGGATTTGCGCGATTATGGATTGGGTGCGCAAATTTTGTTCGATCTCGGTGTGCGGCAATTTCGTTTTCTAACCAATAATCCGAAAAAGGTAATCGGGTTGGAAGGTTACGGGATTCAAATGATCGAACAGGTGCCGATTCGGAGTCGGCCGAATCCACACAACGAAAAATATTTGGAGACCAAGAAACAAAAAATGGGTCACTTACTGTGATCGAGCCAGCTAATCCTCGCTTGTCGCACTTTGTTTTACCAAAACCGCGCGTCGTTGCGGCGAAACGGACGTTCGCCATCGTCGCCAGTCAGTTTAATCCACAGTATGTGCAGGGCTTGGTCGACCGGGCAGCCAGAGAACTGCAAACACCAGTGGCGAAAGTCTCGCTCTATCGGGTGCCCGGTGCATTTGAAATTCCCATTGTCGTGCGCGAGCTGGCACAACAAAAAAGGGCGGACGTCATTGTTGCCATTGGCGTTATTCTGAAGGGGAAAACCGATCACGCGGACAACATCTCGCGTTCTGTCACCAACGCGCTCCAGCGCATCGCTTTGGATTATGGCGTGCCGGTGATCAATTGCGTGCATACTTTTTCGACGGAAATCGACGCGCAGGAGCGTTGTCTCGAAGACAAAATCAATCGCGGGACTGAGGCGGCACGCGCCGCAATCGAGATCGCGAATGTGATGTCGAACCTGCGCACCCGACACTAGCAATGGGACGGCGGAGGGAGGCACGCCAGGCGGCGCTGCAATATCATTTCTGGCGCGACATGCACCACGGCGACAGCCCGGAGAAAATGGAAGATTTCTGGGAATTTCTTCCAACCAAACCGCGGGTGCGTGAGTTTGCTCAACCGTTGATTGACGGGATGAACGCGCATCTCAAAGAGATCGACGAGCGCATTCGACGTTATGCCGAAAACTACGAATTCCGCCGCATCGCCGGCGTCGATCGCAATGTACTGCGTCTCGCCATCTACGAAATGTTATATCGCGACGACATTCCGCCGGTAGTCTCAATTAATGAAGCAATCGAGCTCGCAAAGAAATTCGGTGGTGCCGAATCCGGCCGTTTTGTTAACGGCATTCTTGATCAGGTTCGAAAAGAACTAACACGTCCGGCACGCGAAGCGGTCACGCACCAGCAGAAAAATGGCGTTTAGTTTGAGAAGGTAGGGCGCTTGACCTCAATCGCCCAGGGCGGTTTCGGTGAACCGCCCTACCTCGGGATTCGCGGCATGAGATTTTTCAAAAACATCATCGAAAGATTTGCCGGCAAACCGGTCGATTGGGACGAGCTGGAAGAATCACTGATTCGGTCGGACATCGGCGTGCCCATGACGCTGCGCATGGTCAAGCAGCTTCAAGAACGCGACACGCGCAGCCGGATTACCGCCAATGACATCAGTGAAGTGGCGCAGGAAGAAATTGGTCGTGTTCTTCCGATCAATCCTCCACCCATTCGCCCTCTCCCGGCGCATCCGAAAGTCATTTTGATCGTCGGTGTCAACGGAACAGGTAAAACAACCTCGACCGCCAAGCTGGCACATTTTTTCAAAACGAACCGTCATACCGTGTTACTGGCGGCAGCCGACACCTATCGAGCGGCAGCGATCGAGCAGCTGGCAATTTGGGCCGAACGAATCGAAGTAGAAATGATTCGGGGACAGTACAATACTGATCCTGCCGCGCTCTGTTACGAAGCGTATCAGGCGGCGGACAAACGCGACATCGAGTTTCTGATAGCCGATACCGCGGGCCGATTGCACACCAAATCGAATTTGATGGCCGAACTCGCCAAGATAAAACGCAGCCTGTCG
>QHPN01000165.1 GCA_003219115.1 Verrucomicrobiota bacterium
GAACCGGCAACAATAACTGAGCAGGCGAAGCACACCGACGAGCAACTCGTCCGCGGCATCGGCATTCCATCGCTGACAGCGAATATTGTTAGCTCAACAATCGGTGCGGGAATTTTTGTAATCCCCGCCACGGTTGCGCAGGGGCTGGGATCCGCGGCCCCGCTCGCATTTGTTTGCTGTGCGATCGCGATGGTCCTGTTCGTCACTTGTTTCGCGATCGCGGGTAGTCGCGTGTCCTTGACCGGCGGATTATATGCGTATGTCGAAGTCGCGTTTGGTAAATACATAGGGTTTCTTGCCGGCGTCCTTTATTTTCTGACTGCGCTGGGCGCGGTCGCTGGCGTTGTCAATGTGCTGGCGAACTCGGTCGCTCTTGTTGTCCCATTTCTTGGCGGGCCAGTGATGCGCATCGTCGTGATATTTGCCGTTTATGGCGTACTCGTGTTCATCAATATCCGTGGGGTGCGCGAAGGCGCGGGCGCGGTTACGGCAATCACGATCGCGAAACTTCTCCCGCTTTTGTTGTTCATCGGCGCAGGAATCTTTTTCATTCATCCTGCGCATCTCGCATTTACCGCTTGGCCCGGAAGCAAGCCGTTGGGTGATGCCGTCATTTTGTTGATCTTCGCGTTCGTTGGGATCGAAGTAGCATTGATCCCGAGCGGCGAAGTGAAAAACCCGGCACGCACTGTACCGCGTTCGGCTTACCTCGCGCTCGTCATTACGACGACCATTTATATTTTCATCCAGCTCGTGGCGCAGGGCACGCTCGGCGCCGATCTTGCAAATCATAAAGACGCGCCGTTGGCCGAAGCCGCCGCGACATTTCTCGGTAACATCGGCCGCACCATTCTGCTCGCCGGTGCGACCATCTCGGCGTTTGGGTTCGTTACCAGTGACATCCTCAGTTCGCCGCGCATGATCTTCGCCTTCGGCCGCGACGGCGCGCTGCCGAAATGGTGCGCGCACGTCCATCGGCGTTATCGCACGCCGGATGTTGCCATCCTTACCTATGCCGCGCTCGCCTTTGCTTTGTCGGTCACAGGTACGTTCGAACAACTGGCCGTTCTTTCCAACGTTGCTGTCCTCCTGATGTATCTTCTCTGCTGCGCCGCCTGCTGGTTTTTGGTCCAACGCGACGTCCGCGCCGACGGTCTGCCTTTTAACTTTCCCGGCATGAAAATCGTGCCTGCACTCGCCATTGTCACCATCATCTGGATCCTGGCGCACGCCACAGCACGCGAATTTATTATCACGGGAATCGTTCTGGTGGTAGCAACGGCCTTTTACCTGATCGCTTCAACATTTCGGCTAACCGAGGCCCCCGACCGCTAAATGTTGTGGTCGGGCCGGCCCGATACCAGCCGAATTGTGTAGATTCGGCTTGTTTCTCGCCCAGCTACGCTATATTCTCCACAACCGGCAACGGCCATCAATGCATCTTCAATCGCTCGAGCTCTACGGCTTTAAGTCGTTCGCCGATAAAACGATCTTTAATTTCCACGAGGGCGTGACCGCCATCGTAGGCCCCAACGGCTGTGGCAAATCCAATGTCTGCGACGCTGTCCGCTGGGTTTTGGGCGAGCAATCCGCCAAATCGCTTCGCGGCGGGGAAATGGCTGATGTCATTTTCAACGGCGCGGAATCACGCAAGCCCCTCGGGTTCGCCGAAGTCTCGCTCAACTTCACCGAGTGCTCGCAGGAACTCGGGGTCGATTGGCACGACGTGCGCGTGTCCAGACGCATTTATCGCGACGGCAACTCCGAATATTTCCTGAACAAGACCTTGTGTCGTCTAAAGGACATCCACAGTTTGTTCGCTGATACCGGAGTTGGCCGCGCCGCCTATTCCATCATGGAGCAGGGCAAGATCGACCTGATTCTGAGTTCGCGACCCGAAGATCGCCGCAGTGTTTTCGAGGAAGCGGCCGGGATCACGAAATACAAGACGCAAAGAAAGGAAGCCTTGCGCAAACTCGAAGCGACCGAAGCGAATCTGTTGCGCATCGGCGACATCATCAAAGAAGTGAAGCGTCAGATCGGTTCGCTGCAACGGCAGGCCGGCAAGGCGCGGCGCTATCAAGCATTGCACGCGGATCTACAGGTGCTCGACACCCATTTCTCACATCGAAAATTGCAGGGCCTCGAAAGTGAACTAGGCGACTGCTCGGCCCAGATTGCGCGGATCTCGGAAACCGAACAATCGACCCGCAATGAGATCAATGAACGCGAAACGAAACTTGCCGAAGCGCGCCGCGAGTTGGACGCTGCCGATGAAAGAATCGCAGACGGGCGCAGCAAGTTACAGCTACTGGAAAACGAGATCGCGTCGCATCGGCACCGGATCGAGTTCAATGAAAAACATGGCGTGGAGTTGCGCCAGTGGATCGAACGCAGCCGGCGTGAGATTGAATCGGCAGAATCAAAATTGCGGGACCAGAATGCAGAAATTAAATCTGCCAATGCCCTGGTAGAGGAAACCGCGCGACTACTCGAACAGAAGAACGAAGAGCTCAAGCAACTGACCGAAAACGTCGCCAAACAGCGCGAAGTTTTCCGCATATCCGATCAAAAGCTACGCGACACGCAGATGAGTTTGTCAAAGGACGAACTGCGACATTCCGCCGTGGCAGAAGATTTGCGTGATTTACGCGAGCGGCGCGATGCAACCAGGCGCGACTCCGAAACGGCTCGTTCCAGGATCACCGTAGCGCAGGCCGATCACAAACAATTAAACGCGCAGATTGCAAACGCGCGCGCCACCACCGAAACCGAACGACAAACAGTCGAGCAACTTTTGGCGCGGGTGCGCTCGCAGGAAGACACGTTGCGTCAAAACCGAAGCGCGCTGGCCGATCTCGAGAAAAAACTATCGGCGCTTGATCGCACCATTGCCGAAAACGAATCACGTCACGAAGTCTTGCGCCAACTTAACGAAGAAGGCGAAGGCCTGGCGCAGGGCTCGCAGGCTTTGTTAAAGAGCAAGGAATTTGAATTTGTTGGTGCCCTGGCGGCGCAAGTCAATGTCTCGCAGGAGCTGGTTCCTGCAATCGAAGCTGCATTGGGACAAAACTTGCATGCCCTTGTTTTGCGAGACACGGCGCGGGCGGCCGAAATCATTTCGCATTTGAACCGACATCAGTTAGGTCAGGCGGTTCTTGTTCTTGACGGAATTGAACATCGTCATCGCCCGACGAAACATTTGCCGCCGACGGCGATTGACTGGGCTACGAACAAGGTGCAGGCACCGGAGACCCTGGCGCCGCTCGTGCGGCGTTTGCTTGACCACGTTGCATTATTCAAAAATCTCGGGGACGCACTGATCGCAATCAGGAAGGATCCAGAAATCGCAGCTGCAACTTTGAGCGGTGAGTTCATCTCGCATGCGGGAGTTCTTTTTGGAGGCAGCGGCAAAGTTCGGAAAGACTCCTTATTGGAGCGCAAGGCGCGCATCGGAGCAATTGCAACCGAGCTAACGAAATTAAGACGCGAGCAGGCAAGGGTTGAGCAACAGCGCGTCTTGCTCGAGTCCCAAATTGCCGCGGCTACCGTCATTCTCGAAAAAGCAGTTGTCTCGCATCAGGAGGCTCAATTCGCCCAAACCGCCTCAGCCTCCAAAATTTCCGAGTTGGAGCGCGAAGAGCATTCGGCCGAGCAGGAACTGGAGTCGCGTAAATCAGATTGCTCGACTCTGGAACGCCAAATCGCCGCGGCCGACGAGCAGATTCGGGGTCTTGAGGAACAGACTGCCCAACTTGAAAAAAGAATAACCGAGGCTCGAAGCGAGATCTCGCTCGTCGAGACGCAACGGAATAAAGAGTTGCAGGAAGAAGAAGATGCCAGCGCCCGGTTGACCGAGCTGCGAATCGCCGCCACAACTCATGAACAAAAACATCAAAATTTGCTGGCGCAGCGCGCGCCTATGCTGGCTCGTCAAACTGAACTGACGGAACTGATCTCCACGCGACGCGCGGACATTGAGAGTTACGAAGCTCGTCTGTTCACGCAGGCCGCGGAAGATGAATCTGCCCGGAACGCTATCGAACAACAAGCCCTGGAATGCGGGCGGCGCGAAACTGAGATTGGGAAACTGGTAACGGAGCGCACCCGCCGCTTGGAAAAAATTAACTCG
>QHPN01000048.1 GCA_003219115.1 Verrucomicrobiota bacterium
TTTGTTGGGGCTGATGGGATGTGCAAGGTTGAACGTGGCAAACTTGGAACGCAGGTGGGCGTCCATCCGATATTGGGCGACGACGGGAAGACCGCGTGCGCCGGCGATGTATTGTTGGAGGCGCTGATCGGGTGCGCCGGGGTGACGCTCGGCCAAATGGCAACGGCCATGGAGATTGATTTGCAAAAGGCGACCATTCGCGCCGAGGGCGATCTGGACGTTCGCCGGCCGCTAGGAATGTCGGAACAGGTTCCAGTGGGTCTGCAAAATATCCGACTTCATTTTGATGTGGAGTCTGACGCGACAGAAGAACAGCTGCCTGTGCTTATCCGGCTGACTGAGCGCTACTGCATAGTTTCCCGGACCCTGAAACCGCCCGCCGAAGTTACGTTATCCTCGTCGAAGCCGGGCAGTTGAGCCGAGCAGATACAACTGCGACCGCGCGCTGAGTGCTGGCCGTGTTGAACGAAGCGCCGGTGGGTTTCAAAGAACTGCGACTGCAATTTGTCCTCGACACAAATGCCTCGGATGAACAGTGCGAAGCGCTCCTAACCTAGAGCAGAAGAAATTCACTTCAGATTGATAAAAGCACGTTCAATAGCGACTTCCGAGCCGCGTGAGCGGAACTGTTTAAGACGGGCCGAGGGCCGTGGCAATTTGCCACGGCCCTCGTGGTGGAAGGCCTCGTGCTTTTACGGGCAGGGACCAGGTCCCGGCGTGAAGTCAAAGAAGCCGGACACGGTACCGCTGAACTCCGAGGAATTAAGCGAGCCATCACCGGTCGTGCCAGTAGTATTCACAACTACGACGAAGTCCGACTGCGCCGGCACTTCAAACGAGTAGGTCGCGCTGGCGACTGTGACGCCCAAACCGACCACTCCGCTGTCGCCCAGATAATTCTGGCAAAGGTTTGCGGGATCATAGGTGCCCACATATGCTGCACTTTCAATATTGCTGGTGTTCGGGACACCCGTCTGCGCGTTGATCGTGACAGTGAAGCACGCGGCAGAACCGCCATCATTTCTAAAGTTATACGTCGTAAAGAACTTCGTTCCGGGGAAACCACCGCCCGGGCAACTTTTGCCCTCGCATCCACTCGGCTGACCATCTCGGCCCATCCGATCACTCTGCGTCGAGTCCGACGCGGTCAGCGTGTGTGCCGGGATCGTCTGGTCGCCGCCTCCCGTGCAGGTTGGTACGCTGAAGGAGACAGTCTTGCCTCCATTCGGGAAGGTGAGATCCAGATCAAAGTCTATATTCGTTCCGCAAGGGAAACTGGCGGATGTCTGGATCTGGAAAGGCGTCGAATTCGTACCGGTGGCGTCAATGGCCATGGGAGGATAACTCGAGTTGGCCTGTGTGATCGTCACACCCGCAGTAGTGGTTGACAGCGTTCCCGAGACTCCGGCGGCATTCGCGCAGCCGTTGTTCTTCAACGCGACATTCAGATTAGCGCATTCATTGCTGTTGATAATGCCATTGCTGTTGCCTGCTGAATCGTCGATCCCCACGCTATCCTCCTCGAGGTTCGAAGTTCCGACCATTCTGAAGTTTCTAGTGGTCGTGCCACTGCTGGTGATGGTGACGGTTGGATTAGCCGGTGAGGCGCTCGTGCAGTTGCGGTCTGCGTCCGCGGCCTTTGCGGTGTAAGTTCCGGGCGGAACCAAAAAGGAGTAGACACCGCTGGCGTTGGTGGCGCCGGCATAGCCATTACTCAAAGTAACAATAACGCCTGAGAGCGGAGCGCCGCTTGGTGAAGATGTCACGGTCCCGGTAAGTGTTCCCCACGCAGGGGCAGAGGTACAGGATGGAAATCTGTACGACGCGATGCGGGTAGACCAGTTGAACCCGCCGTTCGTCTTTAAATATTCGTTCGTGTAGTAGAACGTACACTGGTCAACCGGATCGACGGTCATCGCGCTGTAATCGCCCCAACGGTTGCCGGCACCGGTGGAGTTGAGTTGCACGCCTGATCCCGCGAAGACTGTCGTCTCTGCACCCAAGGTGTTGGCAGCGTCGGTGCTCAAGCGGCCAGTGAGATAGATGCCGGGTATAATAGACAGGCTCGACTTACTGTAACCGAGCGCCATGTTGTGATCCTTGTCCATGGCAATCGATCCCATCCACCGATAGGCCGAGTCCGGGTCATAGGTGCTAGCTTGAAAGACGGTAGGAGTAGTAGTCGACCCTCCGGAATTTCTGAACTCGTACCAACGAATCGCTCCATGCTTAGGCTTACTCGGACCGCCCGTAACCGAGATGTTAGCGACCAGCGATTCTTGCGCGGGATCGCCGCCGAAATTCCGATAGGCCAAACGGTACATCAACCGGAAATCGAGGTTGTCGAGGTAATCAGTCGGAGTTGCCGGTGCAGGTTGCGGCACGCAGTCGCGATGATTGTTGGCATCCGTGTCATTGACGCACGGCGCGGAGTCCCAGGTAACTGGGATTTGGGTCTGGGTCAGCGTGATCGTCGGGTTCGCGCCCCACGTCACCTTCACTCTGGTTGAGTCGAGCTTATTCGTGGTGGCAGGATCAGGTGCGATGACAAATGCTGCTTCGCCCGCCGGTGGCGGCATGAGGCTGTCCAAGTCGGATGGAAGCATTCCATTTTGGGGCTTGTTACCATATCTCTTCAGGTCTTTCTGAACCTGCCGGGCCGGGAGGCCTTGCAGCATTTTGTCACGCTCGAAGACAAAGACTCGTCCGTTGATATAAACGGTACCAGCCGCGTTAAACACACGGCCGGTCATATAGTAGCCGTCTGGCCACACGCCCGTCTTCGGATAATCGATAAAGTTTACCGGATCGGTGACAAAGTCGTAGAGGTACCATGGGCCCGTCGCGTCCTCGGTGGCAGATACCGCCACGCATTGGTGCGAGAAGTCCGGGCTCGCTCCAACTGCAAATTGAGAGAGAATCCACCGGCCACTTAGAATGTCGTACGAAACCACCGGGTCACCGTCATTGTGTTGGGCGCATGTGCCGCCCAGAGGCTGAAAAAGAGTGTTGCCAGCAGCCGGCCCGTAAAGTAGTGCGCCCGTCGTTTTATTGAAAACAGCAAAACTGGTATTGTTCCACTGCACATACTGTTTCGAGCCGACCCGGCCGTTGGTATCCGGTGGATTGCTCGAGGGAGCAAATCCGGCAAGTCCCACCCCAACACCATCCCAACTCAGTCCTGTGGGCGCCGGCGCTGACAGAGGAGACCCCGCAAAAGTCTGAGCCGTATGATCAGGCCCGTTCGTATTGGTAGGCGGTTTCACACGAACAGGTTCTAGCTCGAAGCGCGCGGGAGCCAGCTCTGGCGGAATTGGTTGCATTAGCCGAAGCGGAGCGGTCCGAACCGGATTGACCGGACGGAGATCGTTGTGGGGACCTCGATAAGGGACAGTCGCATCGGCTTGAGACGTTGCCTGGATGCGTTCTCCGGATCCCTTGAAAATTGGTCCGTCCCCACTTCGCACGGTCGAGGAAATGGGTTTCGACCCAGCGCCAAAGGCAAAGAGCGCGAGGAGCGCGCCGCCTAACAATAACAATAGTGAGAAGCCTAGTAGAATGCGTCGTTTAATGAATCCGGAACGAGTGGAATAGTTTTTTTTCATCTTATCTTAGTTAAGCCCCAGAACGGAGCTGGTGACCGAGTACTGATGCCCTCGCCAGTCGCCCCCTGTAAGCATTTGTGTTTTGCAGGTTGAGTTAGCCGAGCCCGGGAATAACAGTTCGGCAATAATAGGTCAATCCTTTTTTTTAGAATTCTAAGAAAAGGCTTAAAAAGTCGTAGAAAGGGCCGAAAATGTTGTGTCCGTTGAAACGGGTGGATTGTTCAGACTTCCTTGTGCCGTATCCTTGGCGAGGGCGGCCCAGCTCGGCAACGGGAAGCTGGTCGGCGGGAACTGACGCGTTTGATCGAATGCCGCTGCTGCTCGCGCCTGCGCAATCGTGGGAGAGCGATTATGTCCCGGTGTATTTCACGTCGCCGCGGTCACCGCATTCCCGAGTCACAACGCCACTCGACCTTTGTCATCTTTCCCGGCTCAATATCGATCTCGAACGGGCCGCACGGGCGTGGGAACCGGTTTTCCGCCAGCGACACGACATAGTGATCTGGGCTGAGAAATAGTCGGAAGCGACCCTCGCCATCTGTCGTAAAAGACGTGACCGCGCCTTTCT
>QHPN01000049.1:0-3382 GCA_003219115.1 Verrucomicrobiota bacterium
GTAGCACCGGGTCCTGGCATCGGCTTCCTGGCTGCGGATGGCATAACCGCCACTTACAGCCGTGTGGCGGGTGAGAAGGCCGGTCCACCCACTTACCACATAACTGCCACACTGGCTCCGTTAGCGGCGTTAGATAACTACATCATCACTAACGAGGGTGCGGAGTTTACCATCAACAGGCGTCTTGCAACATGGACGACCAACGCCAACAGTAAAGTCTACGGCGAGGGCGATCCGAATCCGGTGACAACGGGCGGCGCAGTGCCTCCTGGACCTGGCATCGGGTTCCTAGCGGCGGATGGTGTAACAGCCACTTACAGCCGCGCGACAGGTGAAACGGTGTTAGGTGGCCCGTATCACATCACGGCAACGCTGAGTCCGGCGGACGTGTTGGACAACTACATCGTCACTAACAATGGCGCGAGTTTCACTATAAATACGCGTCCTGCGACTTGGACGACCAACGGCAACAGCAAGACTTATGGCGACGGAGATTCTAATCCGCTTACGACGGGTGGTGCAGTAGCCCCGGGACCTGGTACTGGATTCCTGGCGGCCGACAATGTCACCGCCACCTACAGCCGCGCGCCAGGTGAAACGGTGTTAGGCGGGCCATACCACATCAGTGCCACGCTGAGCCCGAGTGCGGTGCTCTCCAACTACAACATCACCAACATGGGCGCCAGCTTCACCATCAACACACGGCCCGCCACCTGGACGACCAATCCGAACGGCAAAACCTATGGCGATATGGATCCGAGTCCGCTTACCACGGGCAGTGGTAGTAACTTCGTCGCAGCAGATAATGTAACGGCGACTTACAACCGCGTTGCAGGTGAAACCGTCCCAGGCGGACCATACCACATCATGGCCAACCTCGGCCCCGCAGCAGTGCTGTCCAACTACAGCATCACCAACACGGGCGCTGACTTTATCATCAATCCGCGTCCCGCGACCGTTAAGGCAGACAATAAGAGCAAAACCTACGGCGATAATAACCCCACGCTGACAGCGATAGTGACCGGCACGGTAAACGGCGACGTATTAAACTACTCTTTGGCCACGATAGCCGTGAAGTTCTCCAACGTCGGCGATTATCCGATTACGGTCATGCTTGGCTCGAACCCTAACTATACCATTATACCCACGAACGGCACGCTCACCGTAAACAAGGCCAACCAAACCATCACCTGGGCGAACCCTGCGGCGATCATTCTTGGTACACCGCTGAGCGGTACCCAGTTGAACGCCACGGTAGCCGGCGTCGCTGGTGGAACCTCTCCGGGCGCGTTGACCTACACTCCGCCTGCAGGGACGGTGCTGGGCGCCGGGGCAAATCAGGCGCTCGAGGTGGACGCAGCAGCGACCATCAATTACAACGCTGCGACCAAGACGGTGTCCATCAACGTGAACTATACCTTCATAGGCTTCCTGCAGCCGATCGACAACCTGCCAATCATCAACTCGGTGAAGGCTGGCCAGACAATCCCAGTCAAGTGGCAGTTGAAGGATGCCGCCGGCAATCTCATCAGTGACTTAAGCACGCTTGCTGCGAGTGGGTTACAATCGGTTAAAGTTGCATGCTCCGACGGCGCCCCGCAGGACGCCATCGAAGAATTGGCGGCTCCTGGTTCGACGGTGTTCCGATTCGACGGCGCACAGTTCATCTTCAACTGGCAGACTTCGAAGTCCTGGGTCGGAACTTGCAGGCTAATGACAGTTACTTTGAAAGACGGAAAGGTATATTCCGCGCAGTTTACGTTTAAGTAAGAAGTCTTGATCGGTGTGAAATAACGCCATCTGTCTAGTGGAGGTAACTACCAGCAAAGGAGCCGAAATTACGGGCTTAGCATCACCTTCATGTTGGGACTAATGTAATTTGATGACCGGCGCGTTGGAGTTTTCCCCGTTAGGTTAGGTTTTCTGGGCAGTTTGCTAGGATTTTTCTTCATTGTTCGTAAATCGATTTTGCCTGATTGACGGTGCAGCAACATGAAAGACTGGGAGTTGATCGCCGCCAAGCTCTCCGCGAATGGTATTGCTTGCTTCGCGACTCACCCTGAATTTCAGACAAAGCCAGCGCGGGTCACGTCACTGGGCCGGCTTTGACCTTGCTTTGCATTCGCCTGTGACCCAAAATAATCCCCCCGAATGACAGCTCAACGTCAGCGAGTTTTCACTATCCAGCCACTCCATAGGGGCCTTCCTATCAATTTCTATTTCAATCAGTTCTCATTTTAGGTAGCATATTCCCCGTGGTAACATCATTTGTGCCAGCGGTCGCGGTTCATTGCACTCTACGCGTCGCTGCATTGCGCCAACTCGCAGCCGTGAATATCCAGTCATCGATCCGTCGGGTTTCCCTTCTGTCATGAAAACACTTCTTGTGCGCACGTTTGTTCTAGTCTGGTTAGTGCTGGTAGCCGAAAGTCGAGCCCAGCTTGCCGTTCCTTCACCTAATGTCGTGGTGATTCTGGCAGACGATCTGGGTTACGGAGATGTGAGTTTTAACGGATGTCCCGACTTCACAACACCTAACATTGACTCATTAACGAATAATGGAGTTCGGTGCTCGAACGGCTACGCAACGCATCCATTTTGCAGCCCTTCGAGAGCCGGCCTGCTGACCGGTCGATATCAACAGCGTTTCGGCTACGAAAATCAGCCCCTCGCCGATGGAAGTAATCCGCGTCTCGGAATTCCCGCGCAGGAGGTGCTCCTGCCGCAGATACTCAAACCGGCTGGGTACGTGTGCGGGATGGTGGGCAAATGGCATTTGGGCGTAGCGTCGAGCCTGAACCCGACCAAGCGGGGATTCGATGAGTTTTTTGGTTTTCTCGGTAGCGAGTCTCCTTACTACAACGCCGCGTTACTACGAGGGACAACGAAGACTACAGAAACGGCGTATTTAACCGATGCCTTTACGCGAGAGGCAGTATCGTTCATTCAGCGACATGCCACACAGCCCTTCTTTCTTTATCTCGCTTACAACGCAGTTCACAAGCCTTACAATACTCCGCCCAAGAGTTATATGGATCGCGTGGCTAACATCGCAAACAACGGCCGTCGCGTTTACGCCGCAATGACACTTGCGCTCGACGACGGCGTCGGACAGGTGTTGCAAACACTTCAGCAGCAAAATCTCCTCAATAACACGTTGATTTTCTTTCTAAGTGACAATGGAGCGCGGAATGTTCCTTTCGCGAGAAATTACCCGCTGCGCGGCTACAAGTTCAATGTCCTCGAGGGTGGCATTCACGTTCCCTTCGTCGTCCAATGGCCGGGAGTGTTACCAGCGCACGTTGTGTATGATCCGCCGGTCTCATCGCTAGATATTGTGGCTACAGCAGCAGCCGCCACGGGAAGCCAATTACCAAACTAC
>QHPN01000049.1:3450-9230 GCA_003219115.1 Verrucomicrobiota bacterium
GTTCGGCCTGGGTAAGGACGGCCCACCGTGCGACCTGAATACCCCTGTTACGATTAAAAGTTCGGGCGGCTCTCCCGGCACAATCTGGGCCGTGCGAAGTGGTTCGCTCAAACTCGTCAGCGAAAGAGCACGCCTGGGTAAACCTCCGGCTCTGTACAATTTGCCAAGCGATATTGGCGAGACGCAAGATCTCGCACTCGCGCAACCCGCCGACGTAGTCACACTAAAAAGCCTCTACGACCAATGGAACAGCCAAACAATCCCTCCTCTCTGGGTCGATAATACCGATGTCAAAATTATGCCTTTCGTATTAGCGGGGGACTGGAATGCCTACAATAAGAATGATGCGGCAACTCCGTGGCGATTCACCCGAATCACTGCGCCCGGTGTCGAAGGAACACCAGATGGCTTTAACTATTTTGCCACCACAATTCGGGTTGCTGCAACCGGAGGTAATACAACCCCCGGGTTGCATTCATTCACTTTTGTCGGTGGCAACTCGTATTCCAAGCAGTGGACAGGAGCAGCTATCAACGTCGATGGCACGACCTCCGTCCCGTTCTTCTCCGGTAGTGCGTTGGGACCGTCGAATAGTATCTCGTTACAAGACGGATACTATTATTCTTTCCGAATACTTGACTGGCAAAGCCAGGTCGGCTCCAGCATGAAGGTCGCAGTGATGAAAACCTCTGCTCCTCCAGTTGCCGTTAGGTTGAGTGGTCAAACACCCACCGCCCCGACCTCACATGACTCTGTAGTTGTGAGTATCTCTACAAGTCAGCCGAAATCTGTAGAAGAGCGTGTATATCTTCGCTGGTCAACTGACATGTTCGTCAGCTCGCACATGATCGAAGCGAGCGGCTCAGGACAAAACTACGCTGCAACGATACCCGCTCAGCAGGCTGGAACTGGTGTGCAATACTGCGCGGTAATCTCCACCGGGGATCTCACTCCGATTGTAGCTTCCGGGGCAATCGACTCGTTAACGCTCGCGACCAGCAGCGTCTCGCATTTTGTGGTAGCGGCCAGCCCGTAACGCTACTCCGGCTCCGACGAACGAACAACCGATGGTGACGCAGGCCGCGACCAGATCGTCCGGAGACATAACACAAGTTTGGGCGGCTCGGCAACTGACAATGGTTTACCGAATCCGCCATCAAATGGCGAATTAGAAAAGCCTGATTAGAGGCTGCACCCTCCTTCACGGGTCATTTCCTCTCTTTCTTGGCTTATTGACCCAGATCCGCGAAGGATCTGAAAAAGGGGGAGAAAATTCGCCGAGAAAAAGGCCTTCTTACCCGTACCCCAACTTTCGATCTTTTGCCGACAATAACGAAGCACGTGTGTCGCTGCCTGGACATGCTTTGGCAAAACTGTGCGGTTTTGCCGAGATGGATGATAGTTGAACAGTGGAACCTCGTCACCTGACCCGAGTAAAATGCGATCAAGTTCGACTTGATTACGAAACAAGTTCCGACAGACCAACCTTGCGCGAATTAGCACACAAATATTTCCTGTCCCGTTCGACAATTTTTAAGCGGAACAGAACGCGCTTATTGAAGCAACGCGGAAGCAGATTGTTGAAAAACTGGAAAGCAAAGATGGAAAGCGCAACGATGGAAGTCGTTCAGCTTGTGGCAACGCAGGTGATTGCAGATTTGCAGCCCTGGATCGAGCGTGAGAAAGCCCAGCACATTAAACGAGCTGTTCGGATGGCCAAGCGTGGCTTCGAGCGGATCGAGAGACTGTGGGACGAAAGAGACGTGGCTGACTCCAAGGCGGAAAGCCTTGGTGTCGCGGCGACCCTCGACAAACAGGACGCAATCATTAGGCGCAACCTTGGAATGAACGAGACGTCGGCTGGCTGGTGTTCGCTTAAGTTGCACGTCCTGACTGGTGGCCGCACAATAATCAGCCCTCAGCCGTCGATAGATCAGAGTGGTGAGGTCGCGCCCGAGAAGACTATTCCTCAAGATCAAGCTCGCTAAAGTATCGCTTCTAAGGTGGTAGCGATTTGCGGTCGCCTACTACTCAAAAACGATTTTTTCTTTTAAGGACTGGTGGAGCTGCAGGTACCCTGTATGCCCCGTTGCGACCAAACACCAGTGGGGAGTGAGTCCAGAACACGATAAGTCCGGACCTAAAAATAGGCCCTTTGGGAGACCAAGCTCCCGCAGTCTCTGCACCGACAGTAAACCGCCAATTCAAAAGCATCTTCATCGCCGTAAAGATTCACTGAAAAACTCGCACTACCCTTTGTGCCATCGCTCTTCGGCCACTCCGCGATGCATCGGGCAAACCATCTTTCGGACTTTCGCCGTACGTCTTGGCGGCAAAACACCATTACTCCAATCGTGTTTCAAAAGGTGGATAAAAAGATGGATCGTCTGACGTAAGGAGCCTGCTTCCGGTGGTTTGATGCGCAAGATCACCGCGCAATCGATGGGTCGCGGGGAGCGGTGGCGTACGCGCGCACAACCGGAATGTGCGTTAATAATCGCCGCTGATTGAATCCTCCATCCAGTGAACGGTATGGACATTGCTGGGGCAGAATTATGAAAAAAACGGTTTACTAGTCCGCCCGCATGGTGAATGCCGATACTTATGAAAGACCAATCTCACCTAAAAACAGACTGAAACGACGCATCGCCACCGGCGGATCTCGCGCCAAAGTCATATGTTTGGGGACGCTCTGCCTTGCGGTTGGCATCGCCAATTCCCTGGCATTAACCGACGCCTACGATTACAGAGGTGTATGCCCCACTCCGGATGGAGGCAAGCGGATCCTGGACAAATGGAACGAATGGATTTGCGAATGTACCAGCTATGTCGCTGACAAACTGAACGAGCGTGGAGTACCGTTCACCTCCCGCTACAAGAATGTCCGCTGGAAAAGTGCAGGCAACTGGATCAATGCGGCTACTCTTGCCGGTGTCCCGTACAACAAAACTCCTCGGATCGGCGATGTCGCGTGGTTTGCATATGGGCACGTTGCTTACGTCGGGGCAGTGGACTCCTATGGCGACGTGACGATTTCTGAGTACAACTGGGGTGTGCCGCACGACTATCACACACGGACAGTAAGCCGGGGGGCTAAGGCCTACCCTAATTACTTCATTCATTTTTAGTGCTGCCCTTCATGAGGAGGCGTAGCAAAAACGACAACTTCGAGACGCTTCAGCCTGGATCGTAGAGATGACGAACAGAGCATTCAACCGCAGGTGGAAAAGCCTCGCTGTTGTGGCGATAAGCGTCATCGCTATCGGCGCATCTCTTTGGGGCTGGCGGAACCTCGATACCAGCAACGGTCAATCAGCAGTTCCGGTTGCGCCTGCGGCCAGTCAGCGGCGTGCTGCCGATGCGATAGAACCGACGGGTGCCAAGCAGGCGGCGCCGATTCCGGAGGCGCCTGCGACCGGCGACAAGACCAGCTCCGTCGCTAAAGTTGATTCCGACCGCGTGGATGAATTGACGGCCGCGCTCAATTCGGGTGGTGTTGACGAGCAGATTGAAGCGATAAGACTGTTTGCCAAGGTGGGCACGGCCGAGCAAAAATCGGCGATTGTGGCGGAGGCCGGAAATCGAGACGCGAATGTGGCAGTGCGCCTTGCTGCCGTTGAGAACATCGATTGGCGCGAGCACATGGATTTGATCACAGACATCATCCGGTCTGAGCCAGAACTTGGCGAAGCAGCACTCTACGTTGCAGCGCACAAGGAGCTGCCACCAGAAGTCGTTGCGGCTGTCGCGGAAACCGCTGCACCTTTGTTCCAAGCGTCGGCTGACCCGGGTTTTCAGCTCGCCGTCCTGAATTTTTTTATCGAGCACCACTTAGACGGCTTCGCGATGCTGATAGCCAAGGCAAACACCAACGGCTATTCCGAGACGGAAATTGAAGACTTCAATCAGCTCATCGCTACCTGGAACCGTGAAAAAGGATTCCTCCAGGACACTCCAAATCCGAAGTGAAATCGAGGACTGCTCCTCCAGTTGCCGTTAGGTTGAGCGGTCAAACACCCACCGTACCGAGCTCAGATGACTCTGTAGTTGTGAGTATCTCTACAAGTCAGCCGAAATCTGTAGAAGAGCGTCTATATCTTCGCTGGTCAACTGACATGTTCGTCAGCTCGCACATGATCGAAGCGAGCGGCTCAGAGCAAAACTACGCTGCAACGATACCCTGGAACTGGTGTGCAATACTGCGCGGTAATCTCCACCGGGGATCTCACTCCGGTCGTATCTTCCGGGGCAATCGACTCTTTAACGCTAGCGACCAGCAGCGTCTCGCATTATGTGTTGGCGGTCAATCCGAACGCTACCGAACCGTGAGCTTTGAGAACGCCCATGGCGGTGCGACTTGCGCAACTTCTTCCACCTCGGGTATTATACCCTGCAATTAGCAGCGAGCGACGGTGTCTTTGTCGGCAAAGATAGCGCCGTAATCACAGTAAATGCTGCTTCGTTGCTAGTGACGAATAGGGTGCGCCTCGTCAAATGACGCCGCGCACGGTATCCGGTGAAATTGTCTCAACGAGATTCTACTCACCGTCGAGCACTCGTATTTCGGTCGGTGCATATCCGCCCGCTGGCGTGCATATTCCAACGCGTGTTCACGAGCCATTTCTCCGCAGTATAACGGGGAGACCCCGTCACCTTCGTAAACTTCCCAGCCGCCTTGCTTCTGCCAGCGAGAATCACGTGACGGTCGCACCTGAATGATTCTCGTGCTAATGCCGTACCGAGACTTTTGATAACCGATCTGCCTCCGCTGCTTCGGATTCAACAGTAAGGGATTTAATGAAGTTCTGAGCCTCTGTTAGATTGCCTTCTGTTGCCGAAAGATAAATCCTCTTCGCCTTCACCCTATCGCCAGCGTCTATGGCCTTAACGATCTCTTCGTGCTCTTCTGGTTTTAGTTCCCGCTTCATTGACGTAAGGCCGAAGACTCGTTCAGGGTAACTGAAAGGGTACTGACCCGTTATATTGACAGTCGAGAAGCCTAAGGAGAGAGCGAGCTTGAATCATCTTACTGGGCGCGGAATTTACGCTTAAGGACGTCGCAGTGTGCATAAGACTCGTCAAGGCGTCAATCATTATCTTACTAAGTTTCATAATATTCGGCCAGTGGCAAGGCCGTCACTCGGTTATGCTTTAACCGGAGCCGTTGCGATTACCCGATTGGCGGCAAACATTGGTCTTCCCACATGGAATTGATGTCACGGTTGGAGCCAATGAAATACTGGGCGATCGTCGCTGACAAGCTCACTGGCTGCAGGTTGGTCTTGGGGCTATTGCAGCGCCGTAAATCGTCATCGGTGATGCCGTGCACGACGCATTCGGCATCGATTCCACGACTGGGGCGGCTACCCCGGTAGGCGCCACTGGATTTAATCGGGTTGGCGCAATCGACTTTAATCCGCTCAACGGAACGCTCTACGGAATCGGAGTAGACCCAGTCTCTACCAATTTCGATCTCATCACGATCAACACGGCAACCGGACTTGGGACAGCGGTGGGTCCGTTTGGTGGCAGTATAACTGGATTCGTGGGGGTCGCGGATATGTCCTTCCGCAGTGATGGAACGCTCTACGCCGTTGACGGCCTCGCCACTGTATACACTGTTAACCCTTCCACCGGGGCGGCCACACCCATCGGAGGTCCCCAGAGTCTTCCTTTCGGCAATGCGCTCGCATTTTCACTTTCTGATACTCTTTACAAGGTGGACAACGAAGCCGCCTATATTGTGAACCAGACGCACGGCTCGGGGACATTTGTCAGTT
>QHPN01000050.1:0-2951 GCA_003219115.1 Verrucomicrobiota bacterium
GCATATGATGGCGCAGCTTCCAGCAGTGATGATGTTGTCGTTACGGTGAATCAGGCACCCGTGGTAGATGCAGGACCCGACCAGACCGTTGCTAGTCCCAGTGCAACATTGAATGGCTCCGCTAGCGATGACGGGCTGCCCAATCCGCCGGGAGCATTGACTTATACTTGGTCAGCGGTGGCCGGTCCGGGCACAGTGTCTTTTGCGGATGCAAGCGCGCCTAACACGACCGCCTCGTTCTCGCAAAGCGGAGTCTACACTTTGCGTCTCACGGCATATGATGGCGCAGCTTCCAGCAGTGATGATGTTGTGATTACGGTTAACCAGGCCCCGGTCGTGAACGCGGGCACTGCTTCGTACATAGCAGTGTCAGAAGCTGCGAACTTAAATGGTTCTGCCACCGACGATGGTTTTCCGAATCCGCCCGGAACGTTGACTTACAGTTGGACAGCTGTGGGTGGACCAGGCACAGTCAATTTTACAGACGCCAACGCGCCCAGCACCACGGCGACATTTTCCGACGCGGGCATCTACACGCTGCGACTGACAGCGAACGACAGTGCATTGTCAGGCTCAGGGGATTTAGCGGTGATGGTTGGCGGACCGTTGCCCTCGCCATGGTTAGATCAGGATATTGGTGCGGTCGGCAGACAGGGGGAGGGATCATTTCTTACAGGCACTTTCATCGAACGCGGCTCTGGCGCTGACATTGGAGGCTCGGCCGATGCGTTTCACTACATTTATCAGCCACTCAACGGGAATGGAACAATCATTGCGCGCATTGCCACTCAGAAAAACAGCGATCCTTCAGCCAAGGCTGGGGTGATGATTCGTGAAACTCTGACCGCAGGCTCCAAGTATGCAGCCGTGGTCATCACTCCTTCGACCTCAATCATCTCCCAACGCAGAATCAAAACCAACGCCGCCACGGCCACTACCACCGCGACGGGTACTCAGCTTGTCGTTCCCTACTGGCTTAAGCTGACGCGAACGGGCAATAGTCTGGCCAGTTTTTATTCCAGTGATGGCGTCACCTGGACTTCTGCCGGAAGCAACAACGTCGCAATGGGCGCGAGTGTCTTCGTTGGTCTTGCCGTTACAAGCCACAGTAACGTCTTTAACTCGACCGCCACGATCGATAATGTGAACATGTCACCCATTGCAAATGCAGGTCCGGACCAATCAATTACCCTTCCCGCTAATACTGTGACCTTGAATGGATCTGCCACAGATGATGGCCAGCCCAACGGATCGATAACTTACAGTTGGAAAAAGCTCACCGGCCCTGGAAAGGTAACCTTCGGCAATGCGTTCCAGGCAGTAACTACCGCACAGTTTTCCAAAGCCGGCACTTATACACTACAGCTGACAGCTAATGATGGTCAACTTTCCGCAACTGATAACGTTGTTATCACGGTGCTTAACTAACACCATGACACCGACTCCAACTTCTACCGCTCCACCATTGGGTCAGTCGGTAAAGCGCGATCGTTCAAGCGATCGCATTCCTCGAAGGACCTCCGGGCGCAACACGATGAGGATTAACTTTACCTCGCGATCGAACCGGATGCTTGCCACCCGAAGAGGAGTGCTTAGCTTCATCCTAATCCTCATGGCGCAATTTTGTGCTGAGCGCAGTTTATTCGGCCAAAGCACCACTTATGTTATGACAGAGCTTAGCGCCGAGGACCCGACTCAAATCCCCTCCAAACTGAACAATCTCGGGGACATCGTTGGCCGCAAGGCTGACAGCGGAGGGGCAACGGGAGCGACGCTCTGGAGTCACTCACATAAAGCGAAACACCTGGGCGTGTTACCCAATGGAGATTACAGTTCGGCAACCAGCATCAATGACGCTGGAGAAATCACCGGCGCATCAAATACCGGATCGGCGATTGTTCCTTTCGTATGGAGCGACAAAAATGGTTTGCAACGTTTGCCGCTGTTCGGAGGTGACAACTGCGGGCAGGCCGTAGCCATCAACAAACACGGCGACGTTGCCGGCTATTCTTCGGGGCTAAACGGCAGCAGAGCATACCTGTGGTCACGCAAAACCGGCTTCCGTATCCTCAATGTTTTACCCAGTGGCACCTATAGTCGAGCGCATGATATAAATGATTCTGACTGGTGACCATGCGGCGCTGTGGACAAGGGATGGCAGTATCCGCGACCTCGGCACTTTACCAGGAGATTTGACCAGCGAAGCGCTGGCGATCAACAATAGGGGCGACGTGGTCGGCTATTCCCAAGGTCCGAGCGGGATGCGCGCCTTTCTCTGGACTAGGAGCGACGGAATGAAGCCGCTTGGAATTTTACCCGGGGGTAATTCGAGTCGGGCACTCGCCATCAACGATTCAGGCGTGATAGTTGGCAGCTCGACCAGTTCGTCGGGGGATCGTGCTTTTATTTGGACGGAGGAAACGGAGATGACGGATCTAAATAACGCAAGTTCTGCCGATCTTGATCTCGTCTTATTTGAGGCGCATGCGATCAACAACAAGGGGCAAATTATTGCAATGGGCGGCCCGGTAGCTTTAGTCGGACACGAGCAATGCGCGCCCGCACCTCCGGCGGCATTCCTCCTTAGTCCTGCGAGATGAGCAGAGACTAGCGCAATTCTTCACAAGGCTCTGCGAAAATTGGTCGCTCCATCCCTCTGGGCTTCAATATGCGCACAAATGCTGCAGAGCCCGTCAGCTAACGCCAAGTTGCCTTCCAAAAACAGCAGCAATCTAGCTGTGGTATGGCTCGTACGGCAATAGGCTCTCTCAACTTCACCTTCACGATCAACCTTCGAAGGCGCTTCTTGAGACTGGAACTCACTACACATCGATCCAGTCTCAGCTCGGAGTCGATGGTAAGTCAACGGGCCGGGGTGCGAACACCGTCACTGGATCAACCTGATCCAGTCGAAAGAATCTTCGAGACTCAAACGTGATCTCTGTCGGGAA
>QHPN01000050.1:2959-12344 GCA_003219115.1 Verrucomicrobiota bacterium
GTAGTGGGATCAGAGTAGTCTTTATTCTAGGCTATACGAGGAGTGGCAGCACGCTTTTGGAGCAGCTGCTCTCTATGGCTCCAGGTACTGTTGCAGTAGGCGAGATGGCGTATCTTTGGGAACAAAGGGTCAGAAATAACAGCTATTGTGGGTGCGGGTCTAAATGGACGAATTGTTCGTTTTGGAAAAGTATTTTAGGAGATCTGCCATCGCCAGATTTTCAAAAAGAAAGATCCCCATTTGGGGCTTTTTTTATCGACCTCGTTCGCAAGGGGTGTTCGTCAGACAACCAGCATTACAATCATTTTTTAAAGCAAATCGAATCCATTTATTTAGCTATTCATGACCAAACAGGGTGCAGTGTGATCATAGACTCCTCAAAAAAACCTTTTTTTGGTCTGGCTGTTTCCAGAACGCAAGTCAGCGTTACCTTCGTTCATTTAGTTCGAGACAGCCGCGGGTGTGCCTTCTCGTGGAAGAAAGCGAAAGCTCGAGTAGAGCTTGGCAAAAATGCATTCATGCCATTTATGCCTCAATTCCCTGCTCACAGGTCCGCCCTCGCGTGGGTCTGGAATAATCTTCAGGCTGAAATTTTGAGGCGGCGATGTCAAAATATCGTCCTTCGATATGAAGATCTTGTCGAGAACCCTACCTCCGAGGTTAATAAAATTCTTAATCAGGTCGGTCTTCCTTCAATTTCACCGGACCAAAATGGAATTTTTCATATCCCTACTTCCCATGGCATCTGGGGAAATCCCGATCGCTGGTCGAGCAGGAATGCAATTAAGGTGACCAAGGATGAACGCTGGATTAGCGAACTATCAAAGCCTGATTTCATTGTATCTACGCTTATTTCTGCGCCATTACTGAAATGGTACGGATATCCACTTTTGCCGTGACAAAGATGTTGTCGACCCTGTGCCAATGCCGAGTTACGATCTAGGAATTACTAAGTAATCGCATGGCACCGGTGGAATCTGGACAGTTCCTTGCAAATGAAACACAAGATTCGCACCAGATGGTAGAGGAATACACCGCAATTACGTGTGCATCTCTCTCTCGCCTGGGACACGGCTTAACAATGCCGCAATTCTCACACTGACACAGGCTAAAACGTTAAACTTGGTACGTCAGTGGGTGCGCCGTTTTCCCGACGTTCAGAAGAACGCGGTTGTGAAAGCGCTTGAATCAGCGAGCCTATCCAAGATCCGCCGCGCTTTACGTCTGCTGGACGAATTAGATCAGGAGCAGCGTGGCCCACGGCTGGATGTAGAAATACTCAGCACGTACAATCTCGAGCCGGTCCTGCCGGTGCTACAGCTGGCTATCAGCTGCCTGCCCAGTGTGGCTTGTCCACGGCTTGCCCCCCTAGACAGCATCGAATCTCACATGGCGCAGCCTGCCCAACGGCCTGGGGCGGCGGATTGCGACGCTCGCATGATTATCTGGCGGGTCGAGGAAGTATTACCCGAAGCGTTGTATCCCTTCTCATATGGCTTCCCGGAACGACTTGCGGCCTGTGTCGATCAGGTTTTGGAGCGAATAGAACGTGTGGTTACGCTGCATCGGCGGAATTGTTCTGGAACACCACTATTCATTTCGACTCTGCCGCTGCCGGTCAATCTTGCGAATCCCGTGTCTGCAGCTCAGCATTGCTCGGGACCGTATGCCTCGGTCTCTCGAGTTAATCAAAAAATCTACGAAGTTGCCGAACGAGGTGGTGGCGTGCACGTATTAGATCTTGCCTCATGGGCTGCATTCGAAGGCGAAACTCACGCGGATGCGATGGTTGACTTTCTGGCCCGGCAACCGCTGAGCGCGAAAGGGCAAGTTAGTTTTGCACTGTTCATCGCTCGCTGCTTGCGTTCGTTGATCGTACCTTGACTTAGATAATACCCTCTGGGGTGGCATCGTGGGCGAAGATGGGCTGAACGGCCTTAAGCTTGGTCAGGAGTTCCCCGGCAATGTTCATCTCCGGATTCAGCGAGAGCTGCTCGAACTAAAACACAGAGGAGTGCTCCTCGTGATACTCTCGAAAAACAATGAGGCTGACGCACGAGAGGTGTTCGAATCGCTACCAGGCATGATCTTGAAATGGACCGACTTCGCAGTGCGCAAAATTAACTGGAATCATAAGCACGAGAATTTACGGGAGGCAGCCCAAGAGCTCGGTCTCGGCATCGACAGCTTCGCTTTCTTAGATGATTCCGACTATGAACGCGAGCAAATGCGGCAGGCAATACCCGAAGTGCTAATATTAAATGATAGCGCAGATCCACTGCACACTTTGCGAGCCTTGTGGGCGACCGATGTCTTCGATTCGTTAGTTGTTACTGAAGAAGACCGATTGCGACAACGTGACTACTCCGTTCGAGAAGCGAGAGACGTGGCAAAGCACGGCCACGACTTGGAAGAATTTCTGAAGTCGTTAGAAATGGAGGTAACGATCGAAGACATCGGGCCATCGAACATGGAACGGGTAGTGGCTATGCTTGGTAAAACGAATCAGTTCAATCTGACAACGCGTCGTCACTCCCGGGCCGACGTTCAATCGATTCTGGGGTTACGAAATGCAATCGGATTGGCTCTGCGATTGCGAGACAAGTTTGGGGAACAGGGCATCGTCGCGCTCTCGCTGGCAGTTCCCAGTAATGATAGCAATGCATTAGAAATTGATAGTTTCCTAGTCAGTTGCCGCGCGCTTGGGCGCGGAGTGGAAGATGCTCTTTGGTCGGCGATGGTCAGTCGCGCCCTTGTGCAAGGAGTTCGGAAACTGGATGCGGAATATCGCGCGACCGCGAAGAACGCGCTGGCGGCAAAGTTCTACGACAGAGTCGGTCTGCAAAGTGTCGCGCGTGATTCCTCGGCGGTGCGGTACCGCTTGGAACCGGTTGAGGCGCACCCCTCACCACCCTGGATTGTTGTGCACAACAGAAGCAATGAACAATAGCGATCAACTGCACGAGCTTCTGGTTGATTTTTTCGATCTGCCGGCGGACATCCCGTTAGAGCAGATCACCCAAGAGGCAATTGGATCATGGGACTCGCTCGCCATGGTGCAACTGATCGCGGACTTGCAGGGAACATTCCGGGTGGAATTCGATCTGGATGAAATTGAGCGGTTGCGAAGTTACGACGAAATCAGCCATGCCCTGTCGAGAAAGGGCGTGTCGTTAAAAGGCCAATGATTTAAGATGGCTAGCTCGTTTGCTCAATGAATCGCGTCATCCCTGAACAAGTGCGGAACTTTCTTCTGACAAAGTACGCCCAACCAATTAAAGAGCTGGGGTTGGATACCGGGACTGTTCCCGATGATTTTGATTTCCTTCTTCAGGGTGTGATCGATTCCTTTGGAATTCTTGAGATGATCAGCGCGATCGAAGACGAATTTCACTTGCAACTAGACATGGCTACCCTAGATGCGGAGCAGATTACGATTCTCGGTCCGCTTTCCCGTTACGTAGCTGAGAATGCAAAGACCGACCCTTCCGCCGGCGTATAATCGTACTAGTCTAACGACCAGGCGATGAAGCTCCTTTATCGGCAATCCCCGCTCTTTGTGTATGGCTTAAGCTACCGACTGGGTAGTTTGCGGCGTGATCTTGAGCAGTTGAAGAACGAGAGGGTTTTGGCTAACGCGGTGGAGACGCTCGCTGCCATGGGTTATCACTATTGTCTAAGCCTTGCTGACAATGAAACTCTGCTGGCGCTGACTGCTGTGCCCGTTGCCGCGGCCCTAAAGGAAGCAGGGGACGCGCGTGCCTTGGTCTTCCAGCACTGTCACGCCGAGAGCGCCGTGTTGCCAATTGAGCCTGATGACAAAATCGGAGCGACGCGAAATCATTACTTTGCGGCGGCGGTGATGCAGGAACTGAAAGTCGATCATCTCCCGTATTTTTGTTCCTTCGCCAGTGGTTGCGCCGGGTTTCTATCGCTCTTGATTGCCGCGGGCGGTCTTTTCTCTGATTCGAATGAGGGTCCGGTGATTTGCGTAATGGCGGATAGCCGGCCCCCGATGGAGTCTCCGGGGCTTCCTTTCGATTTGCTGCGGGAAAGAATTCTCGGCTCCGATCATAGTTCGGCATTTGTAGTTGGACACGAGAAACGCGGCTATCGGCTACTTGGAATAAACTACTATTCAACGACGCGAAAACTGGTGCCTTTGGTGGAGATTGTGAAACGAACGGTCGACATGCTGCAGAATCTAGCAACCGAATTAGGATTAGATCTGGCTGGAAGCGATGTTGTGATTCATTACCCGAATATTTTTCCAGACACCTGGAAGATGGTGACGCGCTACTTGCGCTTACCCAAGGTAGAACATGTGATGGATGAAATCTCGGAACGGGCGCACTGTGGCGCGACCGATTCTGTGATCTCGTTATCAAAGTGGCATCGCGGTCACCGCGGTCGGCTTCATGTTGTTGTCAACTACGGGGTTGGACTCCATCTGGGCGTTTGTATTCTAGAGGAGCGTTGAAACCGCAGGATTCTGGTTTTATTTTAGCCGTTAGCGAAGAGGGTGAAGAATAGTGACTAAGTCGAGCTAAATGATACACTTTGGGAATCGTGTCTCGAAATTGCCCCTGGCAAACGGTACAGCTTCTCAAATTGACTACGGCCGCGGAGATCAAGTGCTGCTCCGCAAAAGCGCCATCAATCTGTATCGAAAGTCTCGCGTTCCAGCCGGTTCCCAAAGGCACGCTTCCACGGCTTGGCCTAGCAATCTGTTCGATGCTCTTACAGAGGTGACAAATGGCCGAGCGACTTCTTCCGGCACTAAAAAATCGACTGCTTCAAGCATTGGCCCGTAGCGTTCCCGGTGCCACTAGCCTGCGGGTATGGCTGAATCGCTGGCGTGGAGTCCACATCGGACAGAACGTCTGGATAGGGTACGACGCCGTTATAGAAACATCGCGCCCCGATCTCGTTACAATTTGTGATCGTGCGACGGTGCAAATACGTGCGACAATCATCGCACATTTCCGTGAGCAGGATAGCGGCGTAGTTATTGGAGAGGATGTCACCGTTGGCCCCGGCGCGATCGTGCTGCCTAACGTCAGGATCGGCCAAGGAGCAATCGTCACCGCGGGTAGTGTTGTCACCAAGTCGGTTCCTCCCAAGACAATGGTGCAAGGCAATCCGGCGGAGCCTATCGCCACCGTCGAGGTTCCGCTTAGGCTGGACGTGTCGATGAAGGAATTTGCAAAGGGGCTCAAACCGATTCGGCCGGCAGCGCCCGCCGATGTGCCAAAGGAGAACGGCACATAGTGTTTGCGTGGAAGAGACTGCGTTGAAAAGCGACTAATACCCTCGCGAAGCAAACGGCCCCGCAAATTCAGCTGCATGGAATCCGTCCTGCTATTATGTTTTATCAATATCTCCTGTAGCTCGTAACGTTGTGAAGATCTGTATCGTTGGGTTGGGTTATGTCGGGTTGCCGCTCGGCATTCAATTTGCGCGTTCAGGCGCAGAAGTAATCGGCTTGGATATCGACAAAACCAAAGTCGACCAAATCAATCATGGTCGCAGTTACATCAAGCACATTGCCGGCAAGACCATCGCGGAAGTGCTGAAGGCGAAACGACTCACGGCCTCAACCGACTTCAGCCGAATCAAAAAAGCTGACGCCGTCATCATCTGCGTGCCGACGCCGCTGAACAAGAATCGTGAACCTGATATTTCCTTTATCATCGAAACCGGCCGCAAGATTGCTCCCCACCTTCAGCGAGGCGCGTTGGTGGTGCTGGAATCGACCACGTACCCTGGAACGACTGAGGAAGATTTACGGCAGGTAATTGAAGAGAATTCAAAGTTGAAGGCGGGCGTGGGGTTTCATCTCGCCTTTTCACCGGAGCGGGAAGACCCCGGGAACCCGCACAGTGTGGTAGCAACTATTCCCAAGATCGTTGGTGGGTTTACTCCTGGCTGCCTCAAGAAGGCAATGGAGTTATACTCGATCGCGATCAAGAAGCTGGTGCCGGTATCTTCGTGTCGAGTCGCAGAAGCAGCCAAGTTGTTGGAGAATATTTTTCGCAGCGTTAATATCGCCCTGGTTAACGAGCTGAAAATGGTTTACAGCGCAATGGGGATAAATATTTGGGAAGTTATCGAGGCCGCGAAGACGAAACCATTCGGATTTATGCCCTTCTATCCTGGACCCGGGCTTGGCGGACATTGCATTCCGATTGATCCCTTTTATTTAACCTGGAAGGCACGCGAGTACGGCCACAATACGCGGTTCATCGAGTTGGCGGGCGAGATCAACACCTGGATGCCCGAGTACGTTATCCGCTGCGTCGCCGACGCCTTGAACGCCCGCAGCAAAGCAGTCAGGGGTAGCCGGGTTTTGATTCTCGGCATTGCCTACAAACCAAATGTGGATGACGAACGAGAATCGCCCAGCTACTCGTTGATGAGCCTGCTGGCGGACCGCGGCGCCGAGGTAGAATATTATGACCCCTACGTCCCGGTAATAAAGCCTACCCGGGAACACTCGCGATGGGCCGGCAAAAAATCCATCAGGTGGAATCGGGCAACCGTGTCCAGTTTCGATCTGGCCCTAATTGCGACCAATCACAGCTCGGTCGATTACCGCGAGCTGGCGGACTGGGTGGATTGCATCGTCGATACCCGCAACGCCATGGCCGGAATTTCCTCGTCGCAAGCAAAGATCTGGAAAGCGTGATTGGCGTATGAGTAGCTTTAGCGAGAGGGGATCGCTATGAATCGACCCAATTTGATGCTCCGCCGGCAGCGGCTGTGATGACGAATTCGCATACGCCGGCATGGGCGAATAAACGTTTCCTGGGTTGGTGTATTTACCTTGTCGTCCTGTGTGCCGCGTTCGCTCTGCCGTTGCGCGAATTTGCAACTTATACCGCTCACCGTGACGTGCATTCGTACGTCTTGCTCATCCCATTCGTTACCGCCTATCTCATATACATCCGATGGCAACACCTCTCGAATAAGTTGACGACCTCTTGGGGACCTGCGGCGGTGTTGGCGGCACTAGGGGTCGGCGCGCTCTCCGCCAGCCAGCACTTTACCAACTTGGAGCGAAATGATCATATGACTCTCGTTGCTCTCTCGTTTGTCTGTTTTGCGATCACCGGCGCCTTTCTTTTTCTCGGCACGAAATGGGCGCGCTCGGCGATGTTTCCACTCTTTTTTCTCGCGTTCTTCATCCCGTTGCCGGCCATCGCCGTTGATACCTTGGAAGAAGCCTCCAAACAGGCTTCCGCAGAAGTAGCCAGTTGGTTATTTCTCATCACCGGAACTCCGTTTCTGCGAACCGAAACGACGTTTCAGCTTCCGGGAATTACTATCGCAGTGGCAAAGGAATGTAGCGGTATACGATCAACCTTAGTTTTGATAATCACCAGCCTGCTGGCAGCAAACATGTTCCTCCGTGCAACATGGCGACGAGCGCTGTTGGTGGCAGCAGTGATTCCGTTAGGTCTTTTGCGAAATGCGGTGCGCATCTTAGTGATCTCACTGCTTTGCGTGTACATTGGGCCCCACATGATCCACAGCGTGGTTCATCGCCGCGGTGGTCCCTTCTTTTTTGCGTTGTCGTTAATTCCACTTTTCGCGATATTATGGTTGCTCCGGCGACAGGAGATCAAACAACAGTATCGCCTGGGCGACCAAGACGCAGTGTGCGCTGATCGTGTCAAAAGATAGCAAAAGCAGCAGCGTGTAGCGGGGGCCCTGGCAAGTCCAACCAGCGGCGACGTCAAATGACGCACCTATTTGGCCCGGTGGAACTTCTTCGAAGATTAGCTTTGAGGAAGCGAGTGCTGGCTTTGTAATTTCCACCTCCTGCACGTTCCTGCCGGCGACTGCTTCGGTCTTTTTCAGGCAAGTTCAGGCGCATTTGGTCGCCTGCGGTGACGACAGGCGGGACATGTGGCCGTTATGATAAATCGAATAATATATGATACTTATAACGACGTTCGCGTAATTAGGTCGGATACGTTTACGAAAATCGACCGGGCCCATTTGTACCAACGTAATAGCCATTCCAGCAATGACTTATCGCTCACTGTTCTTCGCAGCCCTCGGGGCCGATGTCGGAATTCCTGACAATTTCGTCAGAATTGGCATGCATCGCTTTTCCGTGATCTAAAAAAATTCTTCTCCCGTAAGGTACCAGCTATCAGGCGGTTCAGCGAGCTCAAGGCCGCGCGATTTTGCTGGCAGAAGCGTAATGGCAAGGGAGATGCTATTGGCCAGTCTGGAACTTCGCAACTATTAAAAAACCGAGAATATGAAAGCATTAAAATACTTACTTGTAATCGTAGCCCTAACCGGGGCGCTTGCCATTTCAGCCAAGGCAGACCTGATGTTTTTAGGCGCCGTCCCGTTTGGCCCTAATAACAACCCCGACACCAACCAGTCCGCGCTCGAAGCCTTCCTCGGCCATCCCGTGGGCGCGCTAATTGATGATTTCGCCAAAAGCGAGCTCAGTGGACCAGTTGACGTTACCCCAGGTGAATTCTTCGTTGTCCATTACGGCAAGGGCAAAGGTGGAAGTGCCAAAGGTGGTAGCTTCGAATTTTTCCAGGTTGTTAATGGCGAAACCAGCGTGACATTTCCGCAGTTTAATGATCCTTACGGTCATGGTGGCATCTCGTCAGCTCGCGGGTTCGCCGGAGAAGCGCCTGACAGTGGCGCGACCGTAATGTTGCTCGGCGGGGCCCTGGCAGGTCTGGGCTTGGTGCGACACTACCTGAAGCGATAATTTTTCATCACGTTCCTGCATCATGATACGCGGCGAGAGTTTCTCTCGCCGCGTTTTTTTTGTGCGAATAACTTGGACCGGCCGCTCCGCGAACGATTGCCAGATAAGGTCTTCAAGCTCAAACCGACCAGGTAAGCAAAGCCCACAAACCACACACTAACAAAACGAAACTAAGAATTAAAAAAGTGTCGCGGAATTCGCGAGATCCGTGGGCGAGCCAAAGCTCGGCTCGCTCGTCGTTTCATTTGTACGACGCAGGGTGCTGACGATGCGATTGAGCTTTTGCACCAACGTTGACAATCAGCGGCGGTGCTTGACCACGTATGTGCTTAGCGTCGATTGCCCCGACGCCGGAGCGAACGCCAACCGCTAAAGCGGTCGTGATAGCGCACTCCGCCATACACCTCGCTGAAGCGAGGTGTTAATTGAAATGGGACATGACGTGGCAACGCTAAACACGTCCTTGACCGCCGTTTTGCCTAAGTCGGCTGGTCTTGAGCCGGACTGGCATTGAAACAGCCGCTCCTTTTGTGCGACGTGTGGCGGCTGGCGCCATGCCCGGGAGCAAGTGTCGGTTAATAAAGAAGCAAAACCCCCTGTAAGTTCGCTTGCCAGTGGGCCATCTCTCGGATACTTAGT
>QHPN01000050.1:12466-13433 GCA_003219115.1 Verrucomicrobiota bacterium
TGCTCGCCTTTGCTGGAACCGGGTGTCAAACGGATGCGAACACGACGACGTTATCTGGCCAAGCTGAGGTTCCGAAGCACGTCATTCTGGCGTCGGGCGACGTCGTAAAACTAACGTTCTCTTCTGCGCCAGAGCTCAATCAGTCGCAGAAAGTCCGCGTGGACGGCAAACTAAGTTTGCCGCTGGTTGGTGAGGTCGATGCTGCCGGCAAGACGGTTGGGCAACTCCAAAGCGAGTTAATTCAGCTTTATAAATCGCAGCTCAAGACTCCGGAAGTGACTGTGAGTTTGGAAGGGAGCGTCACGACCGTCACGGTCTCAGGAGCAGTAGCGAAGCCGGGCAAAGTCGCTTTTGAGAGGCCGACGACAGTGTTTCAGGCGATCATGAACGCAGGGGGGCCAAGTGAGTATGGAAATCTTCGGCATGTGCGCCTCCATCGCATCGTCAATGGTGTGCAAAGGAGCCAGGTGTTCGATCTTCACGGCATGTTAAGGGGCGAAGAGGCCAAGCCTTTTTACGTCCGCGATGGCGATATAATCTACGTTCCTCAGTCGACTTTTTAGCCGCTGTTAAAGGCGTTAGCTCGGCTCAGCTGTAACGTGCGGCGGAGCGGGATGGCGCCACTTATTTTTCGGTCAGCCTAGCGACAACTAATCGAGGAATTGAGGTTCCCGTGGCTGTTTGCCGTCGCATTTCGGTCGGGTCGCTTTACAGAAATTCTAATTCCATCGTATACCATCACGGATCAGGTAGTTATGTACACACGCGACCAGCGACTGCGTGCAAACGTCGGTGGCCCTTACAGATTTACCATAAATACCAATTTCATTAGAATGACCTCCAAATTTTAAGTGATTCTGCTTAAGGGACTTAATGGAATTATCTTAATCTTGGCATCGGCTTTGCTAACAACGCGTTGTCTGCAACAACTATAATTATTAATGATATCCAATATGAAAAATAAAAT
>QHPN01000093.1 GCA_003219115.1 Verrucomicrobiota bacterium
TTGGTTGCTGACAAAAAACCACTTGAGAAGATGTACATACCTTTCGGTGTTTCCTTCATCGTGAGGGCGTGGGCTGATGCTGCAATCAAACAGAACAGCAGAATAAATTTCGGCAGCGTGCTCATCGTTTAATTTGTGTCACAGCTCAGGGTTAATTGGCAATCTTTTGTAAAAGCTCTAAGAGCTTTGCTAGTTAATCATAATCATCCGGCACTAGGGAGAGCACAGCCTCCAATTTGAGGCGGCATGTCCGCGTGGGCGCGGGCGCGTTTCGCTTTGCCGCGGTCGCAGCCAGTGGCGACAGTCCAACCGTCCGCTGACGCTCCGCGAGGCGCGCACATTCCCCAACGGCGGAGAGATCGAAACTTCGCGTAAAAAAAAGCGGCGGGGAAGGAATCACCCCGCCGCCAGCAAGTTAAACGCACTTAGCGCTCTTTTAACGGTGTGAAATCTACCCTCCGCTTACTGCGGCACAAGAGCAATTATTGCATGCTTAATGTTGGCAACGATCGCCGATGCCTAACTGGGCTTGTTTCCTAGCTGAGAGTTATCGCTCAGACTCAGCCCCTATGTCAGATACAAGAGCCCGGGCCGGTTTTGCTGGTTACTTCCCCGGCTAGGCTCAGAGAGAAAGCGGTCGAGTCGATGAGTTCGATCTCTGCCCGGCGCCGCTACGTCACGCCCTCGGTCTCATTGAATCACCCAACTGTCTCGCACATGTCGACGTCGAGAGGCATCGGCAGCGCGCGCCGCACCCGATGTGAATCAGCATCGTGTGAACCGCGAGACATTGTTTTTTCTTCCTTGAGCCGCGCGGCGGTTAAGCCTTTTTCGGTTAGATCTAAACGCAGCCGAGCCCTATCACGCCAACATCGTCTCAGTCACTTCTCCGGAAAAGCCAGAATAAGCCATTACGTTTTGGGCATAGGCCGCAGCTCTATTTCCCGCACCGTTGTAGGCCCGAATTGCCTCGAAGATTTTGCCATGTCGCGCCCATGTACCGCGAAGCTCGCGCATGACTCGCTCCAGGCAGGCATCGAAGCGATACCATTGTTTTTCAAAAAAGAAATCCGGGTCGACTCTGATGAACTGCAAATCATATTGGAAGAGGCCGTATCCTTTGTATACCCAGTTCTTCCGGCTATAACCTCGCAACAGACGAGTTTTGTTGGCTTCTTCAATCAACGCGTCAGTTCGTTCGTCTCCATATTCTTTTCGGAACGCTTTCGTGTCGCAGGGAAAGGTTTTACGGGTGGTATTCGGCGCATCTCCGCTCGCGTCGAGAACACATCGCGCGCACACGTCTTCGACTGAAATTTTGTCGATCAGTCGAAGCCAGAAATACGCTGTCTCTTGGCACGCGATTCCGCAAATGTGATCGACCGAGTAATGAGTTCCTTCGACGGCCACGGCAATCTGCTTTGCAAAATTCTTTTTGAGCCAAGAGATAGCTTGTATCGCCTCTCGGCGGCTAATTGGTGCATCGCTTCTCAGAGACATGCCTGCGGGCTTTTTCGTGTCTACATCGACATTGTTTTGGCGGCTGCAATTTTCGATATTGTAATCAGTCCTCAACAAATAACCAGGGCCTGGCCAACCACGAAATACGGGCCGGAAACCGTCGAACGGCTTCTGGAATCGTTGGCAGGCGGTCTAACGGGCGACCCTAACGGGATTCGAACCCGTGTTACCGCCGTGAAAGGGCGGTGTCCTAGGCCACTGGACGATAGGGTCGGCGAGCGCCAAATATCGGGGCGCGGCCAGACCTTGCAAGCTGCGTTTCGCGCGTTACGTCGGCCGAAGGGGCTCATACAAAGGCGAGGCTACAATTATTCAATGGTGGATGGGACTTTAGTGTCCCGACATCGCCAGTCCAGCTTGGACTGGCGGCGCTGAGGCCGCTTCCCCACTTAGGCTGGACCGATCGTAGAAATCTTTTCAATCAAGGCTGCGGTGCGCGCCGCCGCTTCCCGATGCGGCTGAATGACGCGAAGCGCGTTGGCGACGAGCTGCTCTCGCGCGGTTGCGTCGCGCAGCAGACGCCGCGATTCCTCGACTAATTCTTGCGAATTTTGGACACATACTGTGCCGCCCGCCTCGATGAGTCCCTTCGCCAGACTCGCAAAATTCTCCATGTGCGGCCCGAATATTACCGGTTTTCGCGCGCTGATCGCCTCCACAGGATTTTGACCGCCGTGCGCGGTCAGACTTTTTCCGATGAAAACAATCGTTGCTATGTCGTACCAATCCTGCAGCTCGCCCGTGGTATCGATGAGCAAACAGTCGGACCGCTCCGCGCCTTTGCCCGCGACCCTGCGTCGGATCGATCGCAGATTGCGGTTGCGCAGGTCTGCTTCAATTTCGCTGGCACGCTCGACATGACGCGGCGCCAGAACGAGGAACAAGTTCGGGAATTCAGATTGAAGTGCGCAAAAAACATCGATCAAGGTTTTTTCCTCGCCCCGATGCGTGCTGCCGCCGAAGAGAGTTGGACGCGTTGTCTCAATTGCGTTTTTGATCAATCGCTGCACCTCGCCTGACGCATGTCGCGGATTGGAAGCATCATATTTGATGTTGCCAACCGCACGAATTCGCGGTTTTTCGACGCCAAGATTTTTCCATCGTTCCGCGTCTTCAGTTGAGGGCACGCAAACAAGATCGAGCTGGCGAAAAGTGGGCGTGACGAAAAACCTGAAGCGACGAAATCTTCGTTCCGAGCGCGGTGACAGGCGTGCGTTCGCCAGCACCACGGGAATTTCCCGATTCCTCGCCTCTGCTACCAGATTTGGCCACACTTCCGCTTCGATCAGAATGATTCGTTGCGGGGCAATGACCCGAAACGCCCGGCGCATGACCGGCCAAAAATCAAGCGGCGCGTAGAGAACCTGCATCCATTGAGGCGCAGTTTTTTCCGCCAACGCATGACCGGTTGTCGTGGTGGTGGTGAGGACGCACTTCAGATCAGGCCGTAGCGCGCGCAACTCATCGGCCAGTTTCAGTGCGATCACGATTTCACCGACGCTTACGGCATGAATCCAAGTCGGATGTTTGCCGCGCAAACGTTCGCGAGACTCGGCCGAATAGGAACCGAGTCGCTGGCCGAAGTTTCTGCGGTAGCCCCCGCGACGAAACATTTTCGCGAGATACCCGGGCAGAAACAGAAGAAGCCCAACCGGCCACAGTAGATTGTAGAATAACCGAATCATCTTTGGTGTTCCGCGAAAATTACCTCGGTCTCCCCGTAGCATCGCGCTCGCGTTATCTTCCAGTGCGGATGATTCGGTAGACGCTCGCCCGGTCGTTTTTCGAGAACGAATATTCCGTGCAGAGCGAGAAGGACCGGGATTCGCGGATCATTTAACAGCAAATCCGTATACGCTTTATCTCTGGGCGCTGCTTCGTACGGCGGGTCGGCAAAAATAAGGTCGAAATGTCCAGTCGCATATTTCAAAAAATCGAACACATCTTGCATCCAGACGCGGCCTTTGACAGCGGCGATGACGAGATTGTGTTCGATCGCCCGCGCAGCGTTTCGATTCGATTCAACAAAAACTGCGGAAGCCGCGCCGCGACTCATCGCTTCAATACCAAGGCCTCCGGCGCCGGCAAAAAGATCCAACACTCGCGCTCCAATCACTTTCTCGCCCAGACTGGAAAAAATCGCAGCTTTCACCCGATCCATGGTCGGCCGGACTCCGGTCCGCGGGACTTTTAATTGCAACCCACCTGCACTGCCCGCAATGACTCTCACGGCGTAGGCGAGGGCGAGGGCGAGTTCATTTCAGGATTCTTCTTTTTCTTGCCTTTGCCATGGCCGAGAAGCGCGTCGATGACGCCACCGAGGTTTTTGAGGTCGGCGCCGACCGCGCGTTCTACCAGATCGGTTTTCGGTTTTTCTACTGTGCCGCCGACGTGAAACTGGAGCGCATACTGACCGGGCTCGGAGGTTGCCACAAAATTCTCGCGAATCCCACGAAACAATTGACTCCGAATCTTATCGTTAATCGCGAGAACAGAATCGAGCGCGAGCTTGCCGCTCCGCAGCGAAATCGAACCGGTGGCGGTAAGACGCAGATTAGGAGAGCGCAGAATTAGCTCGTCGACCAGAACGGTGCTGCCGTTGAGGTGATATTTTGCTTCGGCTTGTTCGAGGTCGAGCTGAGTCAACTCCTCGATTTGCAGCAATTGACCCAGCGCCGCCAGAACCGCGAACTGCTGCACGTGGCCGTTTTGCAGCACGATGGTACCGGATCCGGTCAGTGCGTCGGGATCGGCGGTCTTTCCGGTTGCGTCCAGAGTTCCTTCCAGGACACCACGGACGATGTCCCGCGACCCACCAGCTTCAGCTACTAATTGGTCTGCCTGTAGGCGATGAAAACTTGCGTGCACGGTGAAGGGCGAATCTTCCTCCTGCGGTGCCATCGAGAAATCGCCGGTCAGTTGTCCCTTTGCAATTTGCGCGGTAAGCCCGGAGAGCGCGAGTTCGTCCGGATTGTAGCGAATAGGCGAACGGAGCGCGGACAGAAAGACGCGATCGCGCAATGCGATATTGTCGATCCTGACCTGGCCTCGAAGCGTCGTGATATCGCGCATGGACGAGGAAAATTGGACGCCATCGAACAATGCGACATTTCGCTTTTCGCGATCCAGAAAATGGAAACTGCCATCGCTCAATCGCACCTTTTTGATTTGTGGCCCAATTGCGGTGCTTTCGGCCTTCGCGGCTTTGGCTCGCTCCGGCTCAGTCTCTGAGGGCGTCACTTCAACCACGGTTTCCGGCGCCGCGGTCACAGTGGCTTCGGGAGGCGGTAGCGTTTGTGTTTCAGCGGGCGGTTCCCTCATGGGTACACGCCACTCGCCCGATTCGTTTTGCGGCCAGATCACCGCTGGTCCAATCAGCGCGACTTCTTTAATCACCAGCGGCCGCCAAAAAATCGACCGCACTTGAACGCGAAGGCGAAAGTTTTTGGCTTCGAGAAATGGCGTCGCGTGAGCGTCGTTGAGCTGCGGGATGGTGATTTCGCTGAGGTTCAGTCCGCCCCAGGGCGTAACACTGATGCGCTGGATTTGCAGCGGCATCTTGAGACGTTGGCTGAGTTCCTGCTGAATCCGCTGTTGTGTTGTCTGAGATTGCACATAGAGGTTTGCCCCCAGCAGCGAGACGAGAAAAATCGCAACCACGACCACCAACACCCAACCGATGGTTCGCCTGAGCCGGAGCATCGAAAAACATCACCCAGCGCGTCAAGGCAGCAAATCATTCGTGTAGCAAATCATTTGTGAGCAAATCATTTGAGCAGGACACTGTTGTTATTCTAAATCCGGCGGCACGGAGCGAGCGTGCCGGCCATTGGCGGTCGCGTGTGGAAAAGGTGGCGCGAGGAGCGACGCTGCGTGCTACGTCGCGGATCGGGGAAGCTGAATTGCTGGCTCGGAAAGCAGCGCGGGAAGGATTCAAGCGAATTGTCGCGGCTGGTGGCGATGGAACGATCAACGAAGTTGTTAATGGTCTTGCTGGGACCACGGCCTCGCTCGGCCTGTTGCCAATCGGCACGGTTAACGTTTTCGCGACAGAGCTGGGCTTGCCCGCGGGCGATCTCAAGGAATGCTGGCAGATTATTTGTGAAGGGCATACCCGCACGATCGATTTGCCAAGCGCGAATGGAAAACATTTTGTCCAGCTCGCCGGCATCGGGCTGGATGCCCAGGCGGTGAAAGAGACCAGTGTCGCTTTCAAGCGCAGCTTCGGCCCGCTAAGCTATTTGGTTTCGGCCGCGCAGATTGCCTCGCGTCCGCCCCCGCACCTTGTCATCGAATCCAAAGGTGCGGCAAGGATCGAAGGCTCGTTCGTTCTCATCGGCAACGGCCGCCTCTACGGCGGACCGTTCCCCTTTTTTAAGCGTGCTCTGATCGACGATGGTCTCCTCGATGTCGTCGTTTTCAAGCGCATCGGTTATCTCGATATTATTCGCTATTTGCAGGACGTGATTTTCAGTTCGTCCATCAGCATGCCTGACCTGGAATATTTCCAGACCAAACGCGTCCGGGTTTCTTCCGAGGAAGAAGTCCCGGTCGAGGTTGACGGCGAATTGATTGGCAACTGCCCGGTCGAATTCCGGGTGCGGGAACGCGGTCTTCGCGTGCTCGCCCCAATCTGATTTCACATTTCCACGCGAATCACCCGTCGACACCGCAGGCCGGGTGCGATAAAATTAATGTATGCGGTTATCAGGGCGAAAGGCGTCGCGTTTCACGCGCTCATGGGCGCCGCCGCAGCGCATTGTTCTGGTTTCTCTGCTCGGACTGAACGCGGCCGCCTTCATCGTCCAGCTTTTCCTCACTTCTTGGAATCAACCGTTCGTTCTGGAATACCTTGGGCTGAGTGACCGCGGCATCAATGACGCCTACGCCTGGCAGTTTTTCACCGCCCCTTTGCTCCATAACAACATCTGGCATTTCGCCGCCGACATCCTGGTCCTGTATTTTATCGGGCGCGATGTTGAAGCCATCATCGGGCAGCGCCAATTTCTGTTCCTATATCTGTTTGGCGCCTTAAGTGGCGAGCTCGGTCATCTCTTTCTCATGCCGAGCGATTGCGTTCTTTTCGCTGCCAGCGGGGGGGTCGCCGCGATATTTGTCGCTTACGCCACGATTTTGCCGGAGCTGGAAATGACAACCCTGCTTCTGTTCATGGTGCCGGTGCGATTGAAGATGCGACGCCTGGCCCAGATCGCACTTGTCGGTGCCGTTGCTCTCTTGCTTTTTGATCGTTCTGGCCCTGTTGGTCACAGTGCCTTTGTCGGTGGTGCGGTTGCTGGTTGGTTTTATGCCCATCTCCTCGGCTTTGGCCGCACCTCGTTCCTGCAGCACATTCTTCGCCAGCGACGTCTTGAAGCAGCCCGGTTACAATCGATGACCGCCGATCAATTTGTCGCCGAGGAAATAGATCCGTTGCTGGAAAAAATTTCCCAGCGCGGTCTGGCAAGTCTAAGCCGGCGTGAACGCCGGCTGCTCGAACAGGCGCGCGAAAAGATGCTCTCGGAAAACGCGCCCTGAGTCCGAGCCGGACTAGCGGCGTCGGGACACTAAGGTCCTTCCCACATTGAAGAATTGCGGCCGACACGACCGCCTCTACAGAAGAAATCGACGCACCTTTGGCGCGAAGCATTGCTTTCGTGTTAATTCGAAGGCGCGATGAGTTCGCAGGCGCTCTGGATAACGACAAAGGCGAAAGATTCACTGAATCCTGCTCAGGTCGAAACGACCCTGAACGCGCTTGCCGCCGCATGGGATGGTCCGCTTTCAGAATTTTTGCGCGATTTTCCTCTCGGCGAAGAAGCACTAATTCATCTTCTCGCCGTCTCCCAGATTTGCGCTGAGCGATTGCAACGCGATCCGGCGCTTCTTCGCTGGCTGGCGCGTTCTGAGATTTCCATGTCGGATCGGGGACCGCGCCGAATGCGCGCCGAATTGCAGAGCAGTTCGGAATCAATTCCGGCGGAGAATTTTCTTGCGTTGCGTCTGTGGAAAGCGCGCGAGATGACGCGGATCGCGCTTCGCGAGATTGCGGATGCCTCCTCACTGGAAGACACAACGGCGGAGTTATCGTGTTTAGCCGGGGTCTGTCTCGAAACCGTTTACGACGAATGCGACACGCGACTGCGGAGTCGTTTGGGTGAACCGCACACTGAGTTCACTGTTTTCGGTCTCGGCAAACTAGGCGGGCGCGAATTGAATCACAGCTCGGACGTCGATCTGATGTTTGTTTATGGCGAGGAAGGGCAGGTTTCATCCCGGCTTTCCAACCACGAATGGCACAACCAGCTGGCGGAGCAGATCGTAAAATCTTTCTCCGGTGGCGAGCCCGCGTTGTTTCGCCTGGATCTGCGTTTACGTCCCGAGGGTTCGGCCGGTCCGCTCGCCCGTTCCCTTGAAAGCATGGAAAATTATTATGCGGGTTTCGGTGAAACCTGGGAACGGCTCGCCCTGATCAAGGCCCGTCGTGTCTGCGGCAGTAACGAGCTGGCTTACGAATTTCTGCGTCAGCATCAGCCCTTCATTTTTCCGAAAAATCCGACGCCGGAATTGCTCGATGAAATCGCCGCGATCAAACGCCGGATTGAACGCGAGATACCGGCCGATGAGTTAGACGTTAAACTGGGCGCCGGCGGCATTCGTGAGATCGAATTTGTCGTTCAAACGCTGCAATTCATCCACGGTGCGCAGCAGGCGTTCCTGCAGGAGCAGGGGACATTGAAAGCGCTGCGTGCCATCGCGCAGCTCGAATTGCTGCCGACCTCGGAAGTGCGCGTTTTGGATGAATCGTATCGGTTTTTGCGACGCATCGAACATCGCCTTCAGATCGAAGCGGAGCGGCAAACGCATTCCATTCCTGACGATCCGGTGAAACGTGAGCGGCTGGCGCGGAGTCTTGGTTTTGATTCTGCGGACGCATTTCTCGCCGAGGTGAAGGCCGGCAATGAACGTGTTCAGGAAATTTTCGATCGTCTCGTCGCATCCGGCACTGCTGCGCCAGCGGTCAATCTCGATATATTTGCCGATCCGGCGCGCGCCACCCGAACGCTGAACGACCTGGCGCAGGGTTCTGTTTCCTTTCATGTCGCGCCACGCACGCGCCAGATTTTTCGCACACTGCGTCCACTTCTCTTGGAGGAATTAGCGGCGTGTGCAGATCCCGACGCCACTCTCATCGCGATTGTCCGCTTCGTTGAAGCTTTTGGTTTGCGCAGTCTGCTCTTCGAATTACTCGCGACCAACCCGAAACTGTTGGAGCTACTGGTGCAAACCTTTGATGCCAGTTTTTTCGCCACCAATGTTCTAGTCCGGCATCCGCATTTGCTGGAGGAAATTACCCGGAGCGCCACCCTCAATCGTTCTTTGTCGCTTTCAGAACATGCGTCCGCGCTTGATCCTTTCGTCGAGCGTGGCGATCTCGATGCCATTCGCGTTTATCGGCAAACGCAATTGCTGCGCACAACGATGCGCGACGTGCTGGGCTTAAGCGTTCTGCCGGATTTATGGCAGGAGATTACCGATATCGGGGAAGCTTGCCTCCTCGCGGCCACCGCAATCGCCGGTGCGAATAATCTGACCATCGTCGCGATGGGAAAATTTGGCGGCCGCGAACTGACCTATGCGTCCGATCTCGACTTGATGTTTGTCGGCGACGATTTTCGTGCCGCCCAAAATCTGATCACGGCGCTTTCGATTCCGAGCCCGGAAGGAGTGATTGCGACGGTTGACGCGCGCCTGCGTCCCGAAGGGGAAAAAGGACCGCTCGTAAGTTCGATTGAAGCCTTCGAAGCTTATTATCGTGATCGTGCTCAGCTTTGGGAAATTCAGGCGCTTACCCGCGCCCGCCCAGTAACCGGGCCAGACCAGGAAAGCTTTCGGGCGATCGCGCACGCGGCCTGGTCCATTGCCGGCCGCGATCCTAATCTGTTTGAGAAGATTGATGCAATGTTACATCGAGTTCGCGCCGAACGGGGTAGCGGTAACGATACCCTTGATTTCAAGACTGGCGTCGGGGGAATCATTGAGGCCGAGTTTCTCGTTCAGGCGCTGCAAATGCGAAACGATGTGCGTGAAACTTCCGTGCAACTGGCAATCGTGAAGCTTGCCGGCATTATTTCCTCCGAAGACGTCAATCGCCTTGAGAGGCACTACGAATTTTTGCGTCGACTCGAAACGGTTCTGCGACGTCGGCGAAATACCAGCGCGTCGTCTTTGCCGGCCGATCCAGCGGAACAACGCAAGCTCGCCATCGGCATGGAATTTAAAGACCGCCAAACCTGGCAAGAACAGTGCGAGCGTGCCCGCGCAGACATTCACCGCATCTATGACAAGTATTTCCACAGCTAAGAACGATCGCAGATATTCACGGCGTGAGATTTTCAACCCTCGCGTGGGGCACTCGCCAGGAGGCGCTGTAGTGTCCGCTGTCGTCAGCGGACTTCGAAATCGCTGTGCGCTGATGGACAGCGCAGGCTGCAACACTCAGCGTGCAGCGGAAGATTAAACATACGCCACCGCGGCTCGAGTTGATTTTTGCCCGCTACGATCCGCCTGTTTATCTCGTCACGTTCAATGCGCATCGGCGGCGAAAAATTCTTGCGATTCTCTCCGTCCAGATTGCTTTTCAGACCTATGCTCGCAGCGCCGCAGATTTTCAGATTTGGATCGGCCGCTACGTAATCATGCCAGATCACGTTCATCTGTTTGTCTGCTTGGGTCGCGATTGTCCGAGATCACTTCGCGAATGGATTAAAGGTCTGAAAAAGTATCTGGGCACTGCGCTTCGATCCGCTGGGACTGGAATCACCAGCTCAACAGGACAGCAATTACGTTCGTTTTGGCAGCCCGGTTTTCATGACCACCTCCTTCGCAGCGACGAGAGCTATGCCGAAAAGTGGAATTACGTTCGTGACAATCCGGTGCGCGCCGGTTTGGTCGTGCACCCGGATGATTGGCGTACGCCGGCGAAATCGTTTCTATCGACCGTGTGTGAAGAAATAGGTGTGCGCTGGCGACAGCGCTGATTCCGGTTTATCACCGTTCGGAGGTAATCGTTCAGTGCAGGCCGAGCAGCTCCGCAATGGCGCGCAAGACGAGAAAGCTCACGAGAATTCCGGTGACGACGATAACGAACAAAGCCGCAAGCGTCGCGATTACAAAAATCCAATCCGATATGCGCGCGCGTCGCGGCTTCTCCGTGTGAGCCAGAAGCAACTCGTAGTTGCGTTTGTTCGATTTGAACCAAAACGAAAATACGTCGCCCGCGCCCGGAATGATTCCGACGATCTCGTTGATCAAAATGTTGACCGACATTCGCGCCAGCAAAATTTTTGGCAGACCGCGGCGAGCCGCCTGAATCAAGACCAGCGCCGAGACAATTGCGGAAGCAGTATCGCCAATTCCCGGGATCAAACCGATCAGCGGGTCGAGTCCAAATTTAAACTTTGAATTCGGCAAGGCGATCAGTTCGTCCATCACGATCGCGACCCATCGGAAAAGCGGTTCCAACCGCGCCCGTTTGTCCTTTTCCTCCGGCGGCAGAACCTCCCATTCGACGTCGATTACATCGGTTTGCGTGCGCATACGATCAGGGTGCGACCGAGCAAAAGATCGCGCGAATTGACCGCCGCGACCAGGGTTCGGTTTCCCGGAGTGATGGTGCGGAATCTATTTTTTTCCTGCAACCAGAAGAAAAGGCCGACGATTTTTATCGGCAAAAGGAGGACCATCCACGACAGCCAACTCCAGCGCTGGTAGCAATCGACCCTGGGCTCGAGGTCAAGAAAGCCAGTCTCTAGCAGAGCATGCGCGAGATAAAAATAGCTAACCGGATTAATGTGGACATCCGGATTGCAGCGTTCGCGAATGGGGAGCGGGTGAAACCGACTGAAGAAACCAGTCACGAGGTAGCGCAGTCGCGATGGCAAATTCAAAATATTGGGCGTGCTGATCACGGCAAGACCGCCTGGCTCGAGCACACGAAAGATTTCGCGCAACAGAGAGCGGGTCTGTTCGAGGTGCTCGATTGTTCCGATGCAGGTGACCAGACAAAACCGGCCATCGAGATACGGCAGCTTATCGGTATTGGGATCGACGAGGTCCACCCTTTGGGTGGGATCTTTCATCAACGTATCGGTATAATCACAAGCACTGGTACGAAGACCGAAACGCCCGCGAATCGCACCCACCAGTTCGCCGCTGCCACTTGCGATGTCGAGGGCTTCGCCAGGAAGAGGAGACTGGATATTTGCGCGCGCGAGTGCGTCAAGCACCGCGTCTTGAATCGTGCCGAGTTTCGGGCTTGGCCTCGTCCTCGGTTTCTCCGCCCGATGCACCCGTCTTATGACTTTGCGAATGGGCAACGAGGGGAATGACAGCGGGCTTAACCGGGAATGCCCTTGAGCATTTCCGCGTTGGTCGGGAATTTCTTCACGAACATCAACAAGCGCTCGATCGCCTCATTCGGTTTGTGCCCGGCGAGGCCACGACGAATCAAATTAATTTTTTCCAGCTCCCACGGTTGCAACAACAGTTCTTCGCGCCGTGTGCCAGAGAGGAAAATATCGATTGCCGGATAAATGCGTTGATCGCTGATCTTGCGGTCCAACACCATTTCCATGTTTCCGGTGCCTTTGAATTCCTGGAAAATGAGTTCGTCCATTCGGCTGCCGGTTTCGATCAAGGCGGTTGCGACAATGGTGAGCGAGCCAGCTTCCTCGGTGTTGCGTGCGGCCGCGAAAATTTTGCGCGGAATTTCCATGGCGCGGGCATCGATACCACCGCTCATGGTGCGTCCACCACCGCCCATCGCATTGTTGAAGGCGCGGGCGGTGCGCGTGATGGAATCGAGCAAAATGAAAACGTGCCGGCCTGCTTCGACCAAACGTTTTGCGCGCTCGATCGCCAACTGTGCGATGCGAGTGTGACTCTTGATGTCGCTGTCATTAGAGCTGGCGATGATCTCCGATTTCGGATGCGAGCGTTTGAAGTCGGTCACTTCCTCCGGCCGTTCGTCTACCAGCAGGATAATCAACTTTATCTCCGGATGATTCTTCACCACCGCATCGGCAATGTGATGCAGCAGCGTCGTTTTTCCGGTGCGAGGCGGGGCGACGATGAGTCCGCGTTGTCCCATGCCGAGCGGCGTCATCAAATCCATGATGCGGGTGGTGTAACGGTCCGGCACGGTTTCGAGTTTGATCTTTTTGTTCGGATTAATCGTGGTCAGCTCTTCAAACGGACGCAGTCCCTGGTACTTGGCCGGGTCCTCGTCATTGACCTTCAGAAGCTTGATCAATTGCGGCCCGCGGTTTCCCCGCCGGGTCTCGCCGTAAATCCACATTCCATCGCGCAGGGCAAAACGGCGGACGATCTCCGGCGTCACGAAAATATCCTGCGGCGTCTGCACGAAATTGCGCTTGGGATCGCGCAGAAATCCGAATCCCTTTCCTGAAATTTCGATGATCCCTTCGCCAAACTCCAGCTCTCGTGGCTCGGCGTTTTCACCTTCGCCCGCTAACACTTCAGTTTGCCCTTCGGCCGATTCCGCCGGCGCATCGTTATTGAAATTGTTCTCCCGATCGGAGTTCACGTGATCGGAATTGAAATTCCGGCGCCGCGGAAAACGCCGGCGAGGCCGCCGATGCCTTTCGCGATCCGGACGCGGTTCTGTCTGCGGCCGGGCCTCTGTCTCGGTTCGTGCCTCAATCGGCCGGCTTTCGTTCTCTTCGCTCATATAAAATTCGCGCTCGCTCCAAGGGTCAGTGCTGCGTTGTTTCTACCTAGTTTCAGGCCGGCAATTTCGCCAGCATTTCGTCGGAAATCTCCAAGTTTGAATAGACGTTTTGGACGTCATCATCGTCTTCGAGTGCATCGCACAACCGCAGAACCTGTTGCGCCACGGACTCGTCGGCGACCGTAATTGTCGTATCGGGGATGAAAGTAAACTTTTGGCTCTCGATGGTTACGCCAGCTTTTCTGAGCGCCTCAGCTACAGCATAGAGCTGATCGGGAGCAGTGGAAATAAGATACACATCCTCCTGGCTTGTCAACTCCTCAGCCCCGGCCTCCAAGGCCAGCTCAAAAATCTTTTCTTCGTCCATGGAAGAACGAGGAACCGCGATCTGTCCCTTGCGGTGGAACATGTAAGAAACGCTTCCATTTGACGCGAGGTTGCCATGGTTTTTCGCGAAAATACTACGGATCTCAGCCGCAGTGCGGTTCCTATTGTCGGTGGCCGCCTCCACAATGACTGCCACTCCTCCTGGTGCATAACCCTCGTAGGTAGTTTCATCAAAATGCTGCGCTTCCGTTCCTTCGCCCATGCCCCGTTTGATGGCACGTTCGACGTTATCGTTGGGCATGCTGGCCGAGCGCGCGGCCAGAATGGCGCTGCGTAGTCGCGGATTTCCATCCGGATCGCCGCCGCCAGTTTTCGCAGCGATCGAAATTTCCTTCGACAGCTTGCTGAAAATCTTGCCGCGTTTGGCGTCAATGGCGCCTTTGAAGCGTTTTACCTTGGACCACTTGCTGTGTCCCGCCATAAAATTCGGGGCGAAATAATTTTTGTGAAAGTTCGCCTGGCCAGAAAACCGTTGACTTGGGAAACGGGCGCGCCTCGAAGAGAAACCTAGGAGGAGGCGGACTAACTACCGTAATTCAACTGTAACGGAATCGATTTGTCAAGACACGAAGGATGTCAGTTCCCGATGATATCTGCAATTCGGGCGATGCGGACGCGGAGAAAAAACAGGGACGCGGTAAGCCGCGTCCCTGTTTGCAGAACTATAACTCGATTATTTAATCAGAACCAGCTGGTTACCTTCACGGGCTGACATGCGCGTAATATGCTAAATGCAGGTCATTTGAGCCGGTGCCGTCGAGATTAATCCAACCCTGGGCCGTGTCGCCTTGAGGCGCATTGACAGTAACAGTCAATGTCGTCGAGGCATTGGCCGGCACGGTTATGCTTGCGGGCACAGTGATCCGGGAATCGCCTGCGCTCAGGGTTCCAGCGTCATAAATGCTGGAGACCGTGTTGCCGAACGTACTCGGGTTGAACTTTGTCACCGAGACCCTAAAGGTTTGGTTGCTGCCGGTGGGGTTGAATAATGTGATCGTCTCCGAGGTCGGATGACCAACGGTTACCTTACCGAAACTTGCCGAGACAGGATCCAGCCACGTGGTCGCGTCCGCCGCTACCGAGAGGTTCTCACGCCCTGCACCTTGCGCCGTCGGACCGATGTTGTGGAGGCCGGTCTTCGCATCCTTGATCACCAGATCGGCGCGGTTGACGAGGGCCGACTTAACCTGTGCGGGCGACCAGTCTGAATGAAGATTCAGCAACACGGCCGCCGAACCGGCAATGTGCGGTGTCGACATCGATGTCCCGCTGAAGAAAGCCCACGCTTCGTCGCCAGCGCATTCCTCCGCGCCGACGCAGCTGATCGAGCTCAGAACGTTCACCCCGACCGACGTCAGATCGGGCTTAACAGCAAGATCAACCCTGGTCGGACCCTGGCTGCTGAAACCGGCGAGGATGTCCTTATTGGCCGTGATAAACTCCTGGAAAACCTCGACCGCCGATGCTGTCGTCGCTCCGGACGCTCGCAACGTCGCGCCCTCGCTGACGCCGATCATGACGGCCGGGAGATCATCGTCAAAGCCGGCCGTACGGCCCATGGCGGTGGGATCCCCAGCGACGTTGTTAATGATGAGCACGGCTATGGCACCAGCTTGGTTGGCGTTTGCAACTTTCTGACTGAAGGTGCACGTCCCCCGATCGATGATCGCGAGTTTACCGGACGCGGCTGGGTCAACGCTCGCACAACCATCGGAATGGGTATCAAACAAATTATAGGAAGCGGTTGGCAGCGGATCAAAGTCGCCGACCGCGGCACCTACGGTGGTCCCGCCACCCGCCGGATATGTGAATGGCTGGCCGACAAAGTGTTGGTTTGTGCTAGCGCCAACGGTGATGATATTGCGGGCACGTCCCGGCGACTCAAGCGTAGCGCCGCCAGGGCCAGAGTTGCCCGCAGCCACTGCAACCACCACGCCCGCCTCCACCGCGTTGTCGAGGCCGATAGCCAGCAGGTCGTTGTTACCATGGTAGCTGCCACCCAGTGACAGATTGAGAACGTCCATTCCATCGGCAATGGCAGCGTCGACTGCATTGAGAATGTCTTCACTCCGAGCATTGGCAATATCATTAGGAAAGACATTATAGTTTCCCAGCCATGCGCCCGGTGCGACGCCGGACATATCGCTAATGCTCACGCTGTTCACCACCGCGGTCTTGCCGGTAACACCGGCTGCAATTCCTGCGGTATGCGATCCATGATCACCAATCGCCGTCGCATCGAATCCGCTAACCGCGGCCTTATTATAAAATACCTTTGCTACGATTACCTTCGGTGAGACGTGCTCGCAGTCGTGATCGCCATGGTGACTCGCGCTATCGGCCGAATCGCATTTGGGGAAACCGGGCGGATAGCTGAAACCGGTCGGATCGAAGAAGGGATGAGACTCGTCGATGCCGGTGTCGATGTCGCCAATCTTGATGCCGGCTCCCGCATTCGCTCTTCCGCCAGCAGCTGCCCAAGCGGCCCCTGCATTGATGATCTTATGGCTTTCACTCAGAACAGGATGGTAGAGTGCGTTGTACTCGACCGACTGTACCATTGGCGCGCCTTTGATCGTCTCCACCGATGTCCCGTTAAGTTGGACGGCGACGGCGTTGAGAGAAATATCGTACTCGCTAGTTACTTTCGCGCTGGGCGCGTAAGTGTGCAGCCACTGTTTGAAATCGTTGCGCAGCGCGGAGAGCTGGGCTCGATAGGACTTTACTGGCGTGCTCTTGAAGTCAATTTTCTTGCCCTGAGCCGGTTTAGTAGAGGAGTTTTTGCTCACCGGATCTCCCTTGAGCTGAACGATGACGCTGCTTTTATCGAGCGCAGGCTGCTTTTTGAAGTTATCAGTCGAACCATTGGGTCTGCTCTTTACGCCGCCGCCGCTGTTACTCGCAGCGACAGAGAACATTGCCGCGCCGAGGATAAGAAGCGCGGCTGCAATTGTGGCTCGCGCGTATGAACCAATCGAGTTTATTTGAGTTAGTCTGGATTTCATTTGATGGTTGAGTTTGGATTGTGGGCTGGTTGTAGATTGATCGTCAGGAAGGGTCGGACATTTTCCGAATAAACAAGAAAATATCAATAAGATTCTCTCAATTTTCCGAAAAGCATTAAGCTTTGGCCTATTCGACAGAAGGGGTTATGGACACAAGCGTTGTGTAGATTTTCCGTTGCACTGAAGTTGATTGATTCGTAATAAATTCTCTTAAATTCCGTATTCGCTAAAATTGGAGGTCAAGATTGGCTCTTACTCCTGAGTACGGTCAAGCTTTTTTGGCATTCTTTTGTCCTGCCCGACCGAAACCCGCCACAAAAATCAATGTCGAACGCGCCTCGAAGAGAAATCCACCCGACTTGCTGACTCAAATTGAATCCCGAGTGCAGCGAAACCGATTCGACAACGGCCTCTATCGGATGCCAGTATCGAGATCCATATCGACCCGGACGGTTTGACCCGACGCGACGGTGAACGGTTGCGGCTTGGCGCGAACGGGTCCTCGTCCCCGTCCTTGTATATCAAGAATGTAATTCCCTGGCGACAAGCTTACGCGAAAATTTCCTCGCTCGTCAGCTGTTGCGCGCGCGACTTCCCTTTGCCCCTCTTTACTTAAGATAATGAGAGGATATTCGCCGTAGTTTTTAGGGTACGCTTTCGGCGTTACGGGCGGTCCGTCGTCATGGGCAAGCTCTACTTCCTTCAGCGAAACAATGTTTAAGTGTCCTTCAACGAAACCTGGCGGTGCGGCAAGGCTAGCCTGCGTCCCAATTAGTACCACTAAGAAGACATAGCAGATCCAAAGGCCGTTGGACATTCGCATTTGCCTTCTACAAAAAGCCGGGCGGGGCAGCTTTTCAACTACCCCGCCCAAAACTACGATTCGAACTCTTTACGGCAGTGCCAAAGACCACGCACTGCGTCCGTGCGTCGCGGCATACAGAATCCGCGCGCCCGGTACAATGGTCAGGCCAGGAACCTCGACCATTGGCAGGCCGGTGCCAGCCATTGTCCACGTCGTGGCACCGTTGGCCAGACGCATAACGGTGAAGTCTGAGCCTGCGTAGAGATCACCGGTCGCATCATCGCGCACGAGCGCAGTAATCGGGAAGTCCGGCAGGTTATAGCTCACATCCGTCCACGTCGCCGCCGAGCCCGTCCCGTTCCAATTTACGTCGAAGACATGTCCCGGTGTAGATGGCGTGTTAATATTG
>QHPN01000051.1 GCA_003219115.1 Verrucomicrobiota bacterium
ACCATGTACTCCTGCTTCTTCACGAACTTTTCCGAAAGGATACCTTCGAGCTCCGGCCAGAGGTTATTTTCATCCCAGTATCGGAAGACTCCGTCCCCAGATTTTTCCGGATTCAAGCTGTAACCGAAGTCGGACGTCATCATCTGGGCGATTGTGTTCATATCGCGCGCCACAACTGCCTTGCGCAGCCGCGACACGAAACCATCAAAATCAACATCGGTCGATTCCTGCCCCGGTTTCACTTTCGCCGGTTTCGTTTCCTGCTCCGCGGTCTCCTTCTTGGGCGGATTTTTGCAGCCGCCCGTTACCAGCGCCAGCGACAACAAGACACCGGCGAGAAATCTGACTCCAGCTTTCATTGGCGATAGCTTTCTCAGCTTTTCACAAAAATGGCAAGTGCATGGGATTAGGCCGTAGCACAGGCATCTTTGTCCGCCACCGGACGGACTCGCCGTGGCGAGCCTGTGAGGCCAACGGGCATCTTGCCTGTTGATTCCTGCGTCAGCGGACTCAATGCTCATGATGATGCAACCGGCTGCGCAGCGGGTGCTCGATAAACACAAAATAAAACGTGCTGATAATCTCGCGAAAAGTCGCGGCCGGGGTATTCGGCTGACCGCGGCCCGCCCGAAGTTCCGAAAAGATCGCCTCCGGAGTCAGAGTCGAAGGTCGGGGGATGGTAGTATAATGATGGCCAAAGGCGCTTAGCTGATGTGCGTCTGAAGTCGCGATTAATGGTTTGCCATATTTTTCTGCCACCTGCGCTGCGCGACGGTTGGGATTAAAAAAGCCTTTATGAAAATGACAGAGCTCAATCGCGTCGAAGCAATCGATTTCATCGATAAGCCGTTTCCCGATCGATCCTCCGAGCAGGTAAAAAGGATGCGGCGCAATGGTGAAGAGCGTCTCGCCTCGGCGCGCTCGCAATTTGCGGATACCGTCAAAATCCCGCAGCCCTTTCACGTCTCCGGGCGTGACGTTTAAAAGAATAATATCCGCACCTTGGATGCGCATTTCGGCCGCTGAAATGAGCAAGATTCCGAGTCGCTGGGCATCGGCAAAAACCTTCGGTCGATCAAATACTTCGTCATGTAACGTGATCGCGAGCGCCGAAAAACCGAGCCGCCGCGCACGGGCCAGAAGTTCGTGCGCCGAATAATCCAGTTTATCCTTCGGATCGTCGAGGGTGTGAATATGCAAATCGAGCTTGATCAGGTTTTTACCTTTCCCGGGCATACCGATGCCTAATGCGGAGTCGTCAGATTTCATTTCCTGTTCGTGGGCACTTGTCGCGCCGTAGTGCCGCACTCGCGGGACATAGGCGGATGCTCATACTCATACTCATTCTCATGCTCATGCTCGAGTCTTTCGGAATTCGATCATGAGTAGGAGCACGAGCATGAGCAGGAAATCTGCCGACAAACCCCTTGCGCGTGTTCCCTCCGTATCTACCATTCACCATTCATTTAGCACCTCTCACCCTCTAAACGCTCGGGTGGTGGAATGGCAGACACGTACGTTTGAGGGGCGTATGCCGAAAGGCATGCGGGTTCAAGTCCCGCCCCGAGCACTTTTTCCAAAACAGAATGGTGAGGTGACTGGTAGACGCTCAAGCGCTGGATCGTTCTTCCGCGCATTCACGGATTCCCTGCCGGAAAAAGTTCAAAGACGACTCGATCGAGCATTTGCTTCGAAAGCATTCGAATCGATTTCCTCACCGCGATGCGCGCGCAGCCAATTCCTTTTCCTTACATTTTGAGTCTTTTAGCAAATTACGTCGTTTTGCAGGACGCTTTGGGCTTTTCCCCGAGAATAACCTTCGCTAAGTTGCCACCATGGAACCATTCGTCCTCATCGGCTTCGCCGTCCTCGCCGTCGTTGCCTTCATCTTGGTCATTGTTTTTCTCAAATTTTTTACGACCTGGTTGCGGGCACGCGTCGCGAGTGCGCCGGTCAGCATCGGCAAAATGATTGGAATGAGTCTGCGGAAAGTCCCGGTCGGGCTAATCGTTGACAACCGCATCACCGCGGTGAAAGCGGGAATTGATATCGCGAGCGATCCGCTGGAGGCGCATTATCTCGCCGGTGGCGATGTGGGCCAGGTGATCCTCGCGCTGATCGCCGCGGACAAAGCTGGCATCGGCCTCGACTTCAACCGCGCCTGCGCCATTGATCTCGCCACCAAGGGCACCGGCAAAACCGTGCTCGAGGCGGTGCGCACCAGCATTAATCCCAAAGTGATCGATGTGCCCAACCCGTCGATGGGCCGAACCACCATCGATGGCGTGGCTAAGGACGGCATTGGGGCAAAAGTTAAAGCGCGCGTAACGGTGCGCTCACACCTCGACCGCTTTGTCGGTGGCGCGACCGAGGAAACAATTATCGCGCGCGTCGGCGAAGGAATCGTCAGCGCCATTGGTTCGGCCGATTCTTACAAGGACGTTTTGGAAAATCCGGACCGCATTTCCAAGGCGGTGCTGGCGAAGGGACTGGATAGCAACACTGCCTTTGAAATTTTATCGATCGATATCGCAGATGTTGATGTGGGCGATAACATCGGCGCAAAATTGCAGAGCGAACAGGCGGACGCGGACAAGCGTATCGCCCAGGCGAAGGCGGAAGTGCGACGCGCCGCCGCAGTCGCGGTCGAGCAGGAGATGCGGGCGAAGACGCAGGAAATGCGCGCGAAAGTTGTCGAGGCGGAGTCGCTCGTTCCCCAGGCGATGGCCGATGCGTTTCGCTCCGGCAACCTCGGGATCATGGATTACGTGCGCATGAAAAACGTCCAGGCCGATACCTCGATGCGCGAATCGATCGCCGGCACGGACAAGCCGCCGGCAGCTTCGTGACGGCGTGATTAGTTAAAAATGTCACAGCGTTAAAATGCATTCACACTTCGACTCTCCGACGTTTCAACGCTTCAACTCTTAAACGCTTCAACGATTTTACCGCCGCAATCCATGCACTGGGATCAAAACATCATCTTCATCATCATCGCGGCGATAGTCGGCATCTCGCGCTTGATTGCGCACATTTCCGAGGAATCGAAGAAACAACGACAAAAGCGTCCGCCTCAACTGCCCCGCGCTCCTGGCCCGCGGCCGGAATACACGCAACCTGTCCAGCGAACCCAACCGAAAACCGACGCGGACCGGGTCCGTGAATTCCTGGAGGCGCTGGGCCAACCCGCAGGAACCGCCCCACCGCCAAAAGTACAACCTAGAACGGAGATTCCGGCGCGACCGCTCGCACCAGTCCAACCTCCAGCATCGATCCGGCCATTCCGTAAGCCCGAATTCCGCACCTGGAAGGAACAGATGAAGGATATCGTGGTGCTACAACAGCCTACCAAGCCACCGCCGTCTAAGCGGGTGGTTGCTCCTCCGCCTGTTCCAGCCGAAGCCAACGAACCGGGCACCTGGGTCGTGCAAGAAGAAGCGCAAGTCGGTCCAGAGACAACGAAGATGGCAATCCCAACTGATCAGCCCGCCCCCCGCGCAACGGTCGAGAAACTCTGGAAACAAAATTTGCGTTCACCCGATTCTCTTCGAACCGCCATCATTTTACGGGAAATTTTTGGTCCGCCGCGCGGTCTGCAATTGCTCTAGGAGACTGTTGAAAAACATAACAGAGTTGCGCACACGAGCTCGGAACATAGGGCTATGCCCTGTGCGGCCAGCGAACACGTTGTCTCCTGTTTGCGATTCAGCGGGCTACAAACCCGCTGGCCACACAGACTATAAGTCTATGTTCCCTCATTCCGT
>QHPN01000052.1 GCA_003219115.1 Verrucomicrobiota bacterium
ACGGTCCGGCGCATTGCCGCCACTGGTGTCGATTACATTTCAGTCGGCGCCCTGACCCATTCGCCGCGGGCCATCGATATCTCGCTTGAGCTAACGCATGTTGGCAGCTGATCGGTTGAGCGGGCCGAAATTACGCGCCGGGCTCGGTCACGCCACGATTGGGAGGGAGATCATCGTGCTGGACGAGACAACGTCGACCAACGATGTCGTGCTCCAGATGGCGAACGGGGGCGCTCCCGAAGGCCTTGTCGTTTTCGCCGAACACCAAACTGCGGGGCGTGGGCAACGCGGCAACATTTGGGAATCGGCGGCAGGGAAAGGACTGCTGTGTTCCGTTCTGCTCCGACCGAACGTTGCGCTGCAGGATTCGGCGCGATTGGTGGACTGGGCGGTCAAGGGAATTGCCTGGACACTCGAAAGCACTTGTCTCCGCAAAGTGTTGGTGGAAATGCGCGCCCAACCCGGTGCGCCGCATCTCGCCGTTGCGGGTATTGGCGTCAACGTGAACCAGACGCCGAGCCACTTTCCCGAAGAATTACGCGACTGCGCAACCTCGCTTGCCATCGTTCTCGGAGGGCCAGTCGATCGAAATGCTCTGGCAATCGCCTTACTGAGAAGTCTCGATCACTTGTACCGCGAAGGTTTGTAAGGCTGGAGGGATGCGCTTCCGCGCGTCCGGCGTTTCACCGAAACTCCCTACAATTGTAGGGCAAGCGCATCGCTTGCCGGGATTTGGAATTGGCAGACGGAGCGCCTGCCCTACAGCCTGTAATTTTGCAGCGCCTTTAGCTTTTCCAAGGCCCGGCCCGAATCGATCTCCTCACGTGCCATTGCGATTCCGGCATTCATCTCATTAGCCAAACCGGCAACGACGAAACCCGCCGCTGCATTGACGACGACGAGATCGCGCTTCGGCCCGGTTTCCGCTCCCGCCAGAATTTGCGTAATCGTTTCCGCATTTGTCCTGGCGTCGCCGCCGATCAATTCCGGCAGCGTCGCCTGTGGAATGGCGAGCCAGCGCGTATCCAGGACGGCAGATGTGATCTTACCAGCGTTAAGTTCTGCGACCGAGGTCGGTCCAATCGTCGAGACATCATCCAGGGTCAGTGTATCGACCGCGGTTCCGCTAACTATCCAGGCACGCTCGCAATCGAGTTGGCGCAACACCTCTGCGAACAGCGTGGTCAGGTGGGGAGCAAACACACCGATCAGTTGCCGCTTTGGGCGCGCGGGATTTAGCAGCGGGCCGAGCAAATTGAAAATTGTCCGTTGATGTTTTCTGGCCAGGCGCAAACGCATTTCCGCCATCGCCCGAAATGCCGGATGATAGGTTCGCGCGTAAACAAATCCGCAGCCGAGACGCTTAATGCATTCGCTTAAATTATCCGGCTCGAGGTCAATCGCGATACTAAGCGCTTCCAGCACGTCTGCACTACCGCTGCGCGAGGTGACGCGACGGTTGCCATGTTTCACCACCGTCGCCCCACCCGCGGCCAGGATGAATGTTATAGCTGTTGAAACATTGAATAAGTCGATGCCGTCGCCACCGGTCCCGCAGACATCAATGATTGGTTCCCCGGCGCCGTCTATCTGCAATGGAACCGCGCGTTCCAATAGCACACGCACGAAGCCGGCGATCTCACCTGCACTTTCGCCCTTCTCGTGCAGCGCCGTGAGAAAATCGGCCTTCGTTTTTGCTTCAATCGAATCAGAGAGCAGGAAGGCCACTGCTTCCTGAACATCGAAGGCAGAGAGATCGTTGCCTCCGCGAATTTTTTCAATCAGCGCGATCATGCCGCCGCCGCATTTACGCCTCCTGCGGCGTCATCTCGCACAGCCATTCCCGATAAACCATCGGCGAGATTTCCGAAGGCTTGATCTCGCTGCGGCCGCCCCAAAAAACATTGGTGTAGGAAACCGGAATATTTTTCGCGGCGAGATGCGCGTCGATTGCCGCTTTGTGCTCGAGCAGCCGCGCTTTGTCGGTGCCGTGCGCGACGGCCATGATATTGACGTTCCGAAATTCCGGACCGCCTTCGCGCCAGTAACAATGTGTGAGGATATGATGCCGTCCCACCTCACCGCCCACTTCAATCTCGCGACCCAGCGGCACCGCCCAATGAAAGAGCGCGTTGAACCGCGTCACTCGCACGCCACCAGCACTTGGTTTCACGTGTTCGAGGAACGTGGAAAATCGGCCGATGATTTTCCGAGCATTTAGCTCTTCAGCCACACGATAAAACTCGTCGAGCGAAACGCCGGCCTCGTTCGCGCGCGCGGCCCATGGCATCGGGCGAATTGCTTCTGGGGCAAATTCTCGTTTCAAAGCGAGCAACACCTTCCACTCGCGCTCACTCAATTCGACCGCACGCACTTCGATCATTTTCGCCGGTATGTCAGCGCGGCTTCCCGGTTCGACGGTTTTCCGCCGGACGTGCCCAACTCCAAGCGTGAAAATTCCCTTTGCCGGCATGACCCGAAAACGTTCCGCGCCGACTTTACCGGCGAGCAAGCGGCAATGTTCGTCCAGCGAGAATCTATGCGGCACCTTCACTGTGGTCCAGAGTTTGTAATCCGAGCCCGCTGTCAACGTATCGGTCGAGCGCAAGACCACGTGACCGGAAAATGGGTCGCGTTGAAACATGAAATCGAAGGCCGCGTCAATTTTATCTTCCCCAACTTTCCACGCCACCAGCGCGCCATCGGCCAGATTAGTGGCGAGCAAGGTCTGACGCACCCGTCGAATCGTTCCTGCGCGCAACATCGCCGCGATCCGCGCCATCACCACATCGACCTCAACCCCACTAGCCTCCGCGATCTCATCGAACGGTTCGCGCACAAATCCTTCGATTTTGTCCTCCGAAATCGCCAGAATCTTTTCGTTGATCGGATCGTTGTGCTCGACCGGGAGCATGCGGTGATTAATCTCGCACAAATTACGGCGCGCGCAGCACTACCCAATGATTGAACCCGACTCTTTGGAAGCCGTCTTCTTTGATGCGGCCGGAACGCTTTTTTATTTAACGAAAACCGTAGGCGATCATTACGCGCTCGTTGGAGAAGAAGTCGGTCTGAATTTGGACGCAAAAAAACTCGACGACGCCTTCTACTCCGCCTCGGCGCAGATGCCGCCGCGCGAGGCAATCGGCGGCCCACGCAAAAACGACGACAAAGATTGGTGGCGCGAACTGGCTGATCACGTTCTGAGAGAAGCCGCGCCCGACGTCGGCGAATTGGATCGAGATAATTTCTTCGAGGTCGCCTACGAGCATTTCGCCGAGTCTGGCGTCTGGGAATTGTATCCGGACGTCGTTGACGTTCTCAAGCAACTGCATCGGCGATTTCAACTGGCGATCGTTTCCAACTTCGACGGCCGCTTGCGAGTGATTTTGGAGCGCCTCGGCATTTCCAAATACTTCGGCCACGTCTTCGTTTCGAGCGAAATCGGTGCCGATAAACCCGACCCTGAAATTTTCCGTCGCGCCCTCAAATTTCTCAATTTGCAACCGCGAAACGTCCTACACGTCGGCGACGATCCCGAACGCGATTGGCGGGCCGCAACGGAAGCGGGCCTGGGGATTTTTCAATTGGACCGATCGAAAAATTCGCTGCGCGATCTAATCCCTCTTCTGTAGCGGCGGTCTACGACCGCCGAAATTTTTCATCCTAGCTGCGGCGCGCCGTCGCATCCATTTCTCCAAGATGGCTCATTTTGGTGAGGACGATGTAACTGGGTCGACCGGGACTTGAACCCGGAACCAACGCCTTAAAAGAGCGTACATTTACCAACTGGTGATGCCTCGAGTGCAGATATCGAGGAAGCCTTGAGGCTGCTACACGGGTAAAACATGGCTTACCCAAGAATTGAAAGTGGCGAGGGCGCGCCGGTGCAACGCTGGTTTGCCTGTGAAAGTGCGGAATAAGCGAATTAAGGGGGGTGCTAGTGGGCTTAATTCGCGCGCGGCTCCCCAGGCACAACCTCGCTAGTCCGAAAACGCTGAGCAGCTCGAATCGTGCGCTGTTGAAGATATTCTCAACCACTTTCGTGGCCGTCGAGATCAAACCTGCCCCGAAAGCCCGGCCAGTTGCCATACGAAATCGGTCTCAGGGAGCTTGCGCGCAAAGTGAACCTTTCGTCGGGCGGAAAATAAAGCGCCACATTTGGTGTCCCTTTCCGCGAGTTGTGGCGCGCTTTTGGCTGCGAACCGGCTTGTGAGGGTCGCGGTAATTCGCAGTGGAATCTTGCACAGGGCCGCCTTTGCAGCAGTTCTGTTACTATCCACCGGACTCCTTTTCCAGAAGGCCGTGGCTGCAACCACATTGACGCTGGCGTGGCAGGCCAGCCCATCAAGCCCAAATATAGATGGCTATCGAGTCTATTATGGCACTAGTTCGGGAAATTACACCCAACACGTAGAT
>QHPN01000053.1 GCA_003219115.1 Verrucomicrobiota bacterium
AGGAACACAAGCGCCCGAACTGGTGGAAAACGTGCCAAAAACCGAGCCACCAGAGCGCAGATCAGTGCCAGAGACAGAAAGAAGATAAGGTCGACGATCGGCGAGATCCAGAAAATCTCTTTGGAAACGTGCACCATCGGACCCCATCGAGCCCAATTGAGCCGTTGAAAAAACAGCAGACCGGCGGCTTCGATGAAGCCAGTGGCGATTCCGGATCCCACTCCCATCACAAGGAGCGAGCCAGTGTCTGAACGCGTCGCAACGCGCCTATCGGTTTGATCTATCACCACCATGAGTGCCGATCGTTGCGCAGGTATCGAAACGTTACAGTCTAGCAGCCGATCAGTGGAACTTTCGCGCACGCTGAAGTAAAGTGAACTCCCGCGAAGCAGCGGCCCAGAATGGCTCCGCCTGTAACCTCCCAATCCACACTGACGAGACTCGCGCGACAGACCGTCCCAGCAGTGAGAACGCGATGGCTTTTTCCGGCTTTGTTGGCGTTGGTCTACGTTGTGCAATGCGCCTGGTTCATCCGTACGCAATCACTTACCTATGATGAGCCCGTACACATTGCCGAGGGCCTCGAAGCCTGGCGTCATGGACGATTCGAACAGTACAACGATCATCCGCCATTAGCCCGCCTGTGGTGCGCGCTACCGCTGCTTAACCCGAAGTGGCAGATTGAAGTGCGTCAACTGCCGGACGCATTCCACATTACCCGTATTGCGCCTGACCCGGAAACGCTCGCTTGGCGCGCTCGTTCAATGAGTGTGCTTCTCGGCCTCTTGCTGGGTTGGCTGGTTTGGCGGGCGGCCGATAAACTCTTTTCTCGCGGGGCTGCGAATTTTGTTTTGGCTTTATTTGTATTTTCACCGTCTCTCATCGCTCATTTCTCGATCGCCGCCACCGATGGCGCAGCCACTCTGCTTATTTTCGCGGCCGCATGGGCGCTGGTGCGGTGGCGGCGGCAGCCAAGCTGGGCGCGCACTCTTCTGTTGGCTCTGGTACTAGGCCTGATGCTTCTGGCCAAGTTCTCTACTGCTCCGATGTTCGCGCTAGCCCTGTTATGGATGTTGCTCCTGTCGCGCGACAAGGTAATCCTCAATCCTCGGAAATGGGGTTGGAGCAAAACAACTGCGGCGCTGCTACTCGCTTTTCTCGTGGTCTGGGCCGGATACTTTTTTCATGTTTCGCGCCTCACCGTGCACGACGGTACTCTAACCGCCACCTTCCCCAATTGGAGTGAACCGATCGTGAAATCCGTGCGCAACCAGAGAAATTTCAGTGTGGTCGTTCCCGCGGGGGAATACATCGAGGGTTTCCGTGAACTGATCAGACACAATCGGCATGGTCAAGCCGCATTCTTTTTAGGAACAGTTTCGAGCCAGGGCGGGTGGAAGCTGTACTACCCAGTCGTGATCCTGCTGAAGTGGACGACCGTCGTGCTGGGACTATCGCTGCTGGGCCTGGCTCTGGCCTTGCGAAAGAAGCTGCGCATCCCGAGCGATTTGTGGATCATGTCGTCGTTTCCCGCGATCTACCTGACGCTGGCAATTTTTGCCCACTTCAACATAGGAGAGCGGCACGTGTTGCCCTTATATCCTTTTGCATTGCTCTTTGCGGGCGCTGCGTGGGAATGGGCTCGACAGATTCGGGGCGGTGTCCTCGTTCTGATCCTGCTCGCGGCGTTGAATGCTGCCGATGCGATGCGCTACGCCCCTGGGTACCTCTCATACTTCAACCCGTTCGTGCCTCCCGCCGAAAGTTACCGGCTGTTGACCGATAGCAATCTCGATTGGGGGCAGGGCTTGTTGGCACTGCGAAGATATCAGCGCGAACACACTCAGGAGCAGATCTCACTATCCTACTTTGGTAGTGTCGATCCGCGGATCTATGGAATTCAGGCACACCCTCTCGAAGAAGGTGAGCGTGTCCGCGGTACCGTGGTTGTGAGCGCTACCAATCTTTCCGGACAGTTTTTGGACAATCCAGAGAGTTACCGCTGGCTACTGCAAGATGAACGAACAAAGATTCTCGACCACTCACTCTACGTCTTCCAAGTGCGAGAATAGAATCCCGGATAAGACACGCGAGAGATAACGTTTGAAGGCTGATCCGAATGGATCGACCGTCCGCTTGGAGATCAGAGCTTAGAAAATTGAACGCAGAAATGAACCTACTGGCCCGCCCGCAACGGTGAAATGAATAATCGCCCTGTTGCTTTCTTGGCGGGATCGGCTTTGTCACTCTTGTAAGCCAAGTCCAGCGAGCCCTCCGCGCTCGGCGAAGCTTGCGCCAGAGCAGCGGCTAAGGACTGAAAAGACCTGCCGATTTCATGAGTCTCGAGCGCCACCGGAGCGCCTTTATCGATCGCAGGCGCGACCGCCTGGAAGTTATTGGGGATCTTCCACAGCAGCTTGCAGTTGGTGGCTTTCTCAACGTCATCATCCGTGAATCCGGGAATTTTCTTATAACGGTTGAGAACGATTCGAACCCGGTCACGAGCGGAGCCGTCTTCGAGAAATCCGCGTATCCGGCTGGCGCTCCATAACGAAACCACATCAGCCTGGGCGACGAGCAGAACTGCGTTGGAGAGATCACAAAGCAGTCGTGCCGTTTGATCTACGCGACCTGAGCAGTCCACCACTACATAACGGAAGTGTGCTACCAACAAGTCGAACAGCCGAGCAAGTTCCGCTGCAGTTGGGGCGAGGCTTTGCGGCTGTTGTGGACCAGCGAGCAACTGCAGGCCACCCTTGCACTGGGTCATTAAACCCTCGAGGAGGGATGCATCCAGTCGATGCAGATTTTGCAACGCGTCGACCACACCAAATGTGGGCCGCACATTCAAGTGAAGAGCTGCGTGCCCCAGGGGAGCAAAATCTACGATCAGGACTCCGCCCTGAGATTCCTGTAGCGCGATAGCCGTGTTGACAGCAACCGTGGTTCCGCCTGCTCCTCCTTTTGAATTCATCACGTTAAAGATCCGTGCCCGGCCGGAAGATGTTCGGCTTTTGCCGCGCGACGCGGCAAATCTCGTGAAAGCCTCGATGAGCACTTCGGAAGTTGTGTCTCGCTCCAGAAATTCGCCAGCTCCCGCGCGCATGGCGGCCACAATGGTGGGCGGATGGCTCATTTCTCCGAGCGCAAAAATGGCGATATCGCCGGTATTTGTGCGGATCAGCTCGATGGCACTGATGGCGCGCTCCGGGCTTTGCGCGTCGATATCAACGAACACTACTTCCGTGCGAACATCCTGTATCTGGCGAAGTACCGGATCGGTGGGGCTGGTCGGAAAACCGACGTGACTGAAGACATTCCGCCCCATCCCGGTTCCCTCCAGCCGATGCTGGAGTATGGGAATCCGTTCTCTATCTTCGGTCAGAAGAGTTACCGCTACACCCTGCATCGCCGGGACCTCATTGATAGTCCTTGATCAGCATGTTATTGAGAAGCAAAGGTTACGCCAAGTGACGGGGGTAACTCTGTCGCATTTTGTTGGCGAATTCACATTACCAAAAAAGAGGGCGCCGACATTTCTATAACGTACACAAATGGCTGGGAAAGAGGCACATGGGGGAAATTCCGAAGTTAAGCTTTCATTGGCAGATTGTATTCTATGCAAAAGCAGCTGAATTGGGAAGGCGTAAAACCGTGGAAAACCACGCCCAATCGGGCATTTAGTATTGAAAGGAGGGCGTAGTTGAGCGTACTGCGAGAATTGACTTGGCTTGCCATGTTGGTTTGCAAGCTGGGGTTAAGCGTGCCATCGCATCATTTCAGCCGTTGGGGAGTTGCCCAAGGCTATCTAACATCGACACGGGCGCTTGCGACTGTGATACCGCGGAATTTTTTGCGGATTGATCCGCGGCATGAACACCGGAAACACGAGGAAAACTAGCCGACACTTGAGCCACGGTCTCGGCGGTTGGCAGAAACTCATAACCCTCCAACTGGACTGCCACTCCGAACCTGCGTTCCACAGGTACAACTCGTATAACCTTTCCACGACAGCGGACGCGCATGTTCTCGGCCAGCGTAATCTCAGAGGGCATCACCAGGGTCAGTTCTAGCGCGTTGCCTTCCGCAACTTCAAAATCGGTGTAAAAGAATGCTCCACGCGCACTCAAATTCTGAGTAAAAGCG
>QHPN01000054.1 GCA_003219115.1 Verrucomicrobiota bacterium
CGCTCGAAGCCGGCAAACATGTTTTTTGTCAGGCGCGGATGTCGAACGATCGCGCCGAAGCCGAGGAAATGCTAGCCGCCTCGCTTCGATTCCCCAAGCAAGTGACGATGCTATGTCCGCCGCCCTACGGTTTACGCGGCGATCTGGTTGTGAAAAAACTGCTGGCTGAAAATTTTCTCGGGCAAATTCACACCATCAAGCTGCAAAGTTTTCATGGCAATTATTTGAACTCAAGTGCGCCGGCGCACTGGCGGCAGCGCATCGAGATTAGCGGACTCAACGTCATGACCTTGGGGATTTACGTCGAAGTGCTGCACCGGTGGTTCGGCGACATCGACGGCTTGTTTGCGCGCGGGAAAATTTTGTATCCGGACAGAGAAGCCTACAAAGTCATTATCCCTGATGCGCTTTCGGTGCTTTGCCATTTCGCTAACGGCGCGGAAGGCGTGCTCGAGTTCAGCGGCATCCACGCGCACGCCACCGGCGACAAGCTGGAAGTTTACGGCTCCGCCGGAACGCTGGTTTACGATTTTACCGCCGATGTGATCACAGCCGGAAGAGTCGGGGACCGCGCATTGGAGGAAGTGAACGTGCCGAAAGAACTCGCCCGCGAATGGAACGTGGAAAATGATTTTCTCGATGCTGTTAAAGCAGGCGGTCACGATCGGCCATCTCCGACCTTCGAAGATGGCCTGCGTTACATGAAAGTAGTCCAGGCTGTGGCCGATTCCCGCGCTCGCAACGAATGGATCACGATCACGTGATTCGACTAAGACCACCGAGGGCAAGGAGAGCACAGAGATCTGAAAGAAATTTCAGTTTTAGCTGAAGTCTGAAAAGAAGGACAGGATTTACAGGATCTCACAGGATTACGGAAGGCGAACTGCGGTTCTGAATCCAATCTTGTTAAGCCCGATAACCCGGTCCAGAACGTCAAGGTTTGAGCTGATAGGGCCCTCGGTTACACGAAGACCGACGCCGATTAAATCATCGGGCAGGTGAATGCTCTAAAGGTAACACTTCTGTTTTTCTGCCTCAGCGCCCAAATCGCGCTTGCGGGTTTCGAAAAATATTCAGGACTTGTTGTTGCTGATCAGCAAGAGACGAAGCCAAAGCCGGGAACAGTGCGTGTGACCTACCTTGGCGTGAACGGTTACCAGTTTGAGGCAAACGGGCACGCCTTGCTGGTGGATCCGTACTTCACTCGGGCGGGATTAACCTCGATCGCATTCCAACAACGGCTCGAACCTAACGAGACGCGGATTAGTTTTGGCCTGCGACATGTCCGATCGCGCGCCGACGCGGTGCTGGTCACACACGCGCACTTCGATCATCTCTTCGACGTTCCCGAAATCATGGAGCGGACGAACGCGCGGCTGGTCGCGGGAGCGACGGCCGCGAACCTGACGATGTCGTGTGGGCTCGAGCGTAGTCGATGTGTCATCGTTCAACCGGGATCGATCCAGGTGATCGGTCCGTGGCGGATTCGCGTTCTGCCGTCGGCACACGATCGAATTTTCGGTTGGCTGCCATTTCGGGGAACGACAACAGAACCCGGAACGTGCCCGGCAAAAGCATCCGACTGGCGTCTTGGCGAACCAATGGCGTTTCTAATCGAAGCGAATGGCAAACGCGTTTACATCGACTCCGGAGGAACACCCGATGTCTTGTCCTCGGCTCAAGTCGCCCCGGTCGATCTCGCGATTCTCGGCGTTGCGTTACCGGACAGTCGAAAACGATTGCGCGCAACGATTGAGCGGCTCCGACCGAAATATGTTCTGCCGAGTCATCAGGATGATTTCTTTTCGCCGGTCGAACGCGGATTTGTTTTCGGCAAATTGACCAACTTCCCGGAGGTCGTGCGTCCATTCCAACGACACGAAATTAACTCGCATCTTATTTTGCTCGATTATTTTCGGGCCGTGGACAATTCCGTGACAAACGAAGTCTCGCCACGCGCGCGTCGCTACGGTCTTTTCGTCACCGCGCTGGCGCCGGTCATTCCACAAATCCTCGGTAGCGCATTCAACATCTGGTACAACGCGATTGTCATCGCGCCGTTGCTGGTGACAGAAGAATTGCGGCATCGCTTCGCCGCCACGGTGATATTTTACAATGCGGTCGTTTATCCGGTCGCGATCGCAGTCTGGATTTATGTCATTTTGTCGCTGCGCCCAGGTTTTCGCGCGTTGATCACAGGCGATGGAGTTGCGCCGGAAGAACTCGATCGGGCGCAGCGGCGCGTTGTGCATCTGCCATGGATCGCGTTCGCCATTTCCAGCAGCGCATGGCTTGGCTGCATTCCCGCTTTCCTTTTCGCGCTAACGACAACTGGAAGTCCGGTCGGCTCGCAACTGTTCTGGCATTTGCCGATTTCGTTTTTGGTTTCTGCTTTCATCGCCGTCACGCAAACGTTCTTTCTCGTCGAACTGGCGAGTCAGTGGGCGCTTTTTCTGGTTTTCTTTCGCGATTCCCGGCCGGACCGATTGGAAGGAATTCATCCGCCATCGTTGCGGACTCGTGGATTAATGTGGGCGATTTCGACCGGCCTTTGCCCGACCGGTTCATTACTTCTCTTAATGTTCGCACCGCATTCACCCACCTGGAACCCCGCAATGGTTCGCAGTCTTCGTCGGCACGGTTGGCATTGCTTTCGGTCTTTGCTCTGCGATTTTGATCACGCGTTTGGTTGCGAAACCGGTCGATGAATTGCGGGCTGGCTTTCACGCCGTCGGCCAAGGTCAACTCGATGTCCAAATTCCGTTGCGACGCGCCGACGAATTTGGCGCGCTGGTTGGCGATTTCAATCAGATGGTGGTCGAGCTGCGAGACAAGGAACGGTTGCGCCGCGCGTTTGGTCTCCACGTTGGTGAGAAAGTTGCGCAACAAATCATGGCGCGCGATCCGGCCCTTGGTGGCACCGAGCAAGTCGTTACTCTTCTATTTCTCGATCTTCGCGGATTCAGCGCGCGCGCGGCCCAGGCCGAACCGAAAATGATCGTCAATCTTCTGAATCGATTTCTGCAAGCGATGGTCGAGATCGTGGAAACGGAGCACGGCGGCATGGAACACGACGGCATGGTGAACAAATTTTTGGGCGACGGTTTCATGGCAATTTTCGGTGCCGGTTCGAGTGCAAGCACCCACGCCGATGACGCCGTTGCCGCGGGATGCTCGATGCTGTGTCGTCTCGAACTTTTCAATGCCGATCTGGTGCGTCGGAATGAAGCGCCTCTCGGCATCGGAATCGGAATCAATACCGGACGTGCGATTGTGGGCAGCATCGGTTCGTCGGAACGGATGGAGTTTACAGTAATTGGAAACACCGTGAATGTGGCGTCGCGAATTGAAGGATTGAACAAAAGGCTCGACACGTCGTTGCTGCTAAGCAAAGCGACAAAGGATCATCTCACGCGACCAATTAGTTTGCGGGCTTGCCACCGCAGCACATCAAAGGCGTAGATTCACCTGTCGAAATTTTTACAATCGAGTAGTAGCCATCGCGTTGTCGTAGCACGGCCATCTCGGCTGTGGGGCCAACGGGCATCTTGCCCGTTGCTTGAAGTGCGCCTAGCTGAGGTATCTTGGCTACCGCGGTAATGAGTCAACGGGCGACACGCCCGTTGTGCTACTTGCGCCGCCAGCGCTGGCGGCGCAAAGCGCAAAATGCGAAGATTGCTGACACCATCCAGACCATTGCCGATGTAATTGCGCTTACTCCCCCGTAGATGAGCCAGTCGGGTCGGTAGGAAAGTGTCATTCGTCCGTGCATTCCGGGTGGAACTTCGACTAGCGGGATCAGGTTGCGCTCTGAAAAGACCGCAAGGTTGTTCCCATTGATTCGTGCGCGATAACCTGGAAAGAACGGACGCGAGAAGGCGATCAACGCCGGATGTTCTCCCACGGGAACATCGAGGGAGACGCTCAGACAGTTTCGTCCTGCGGCGATGTCACTGATTCTTGCGATCGAATTTTTGCCGAAGAAATTTACCGAACGGACGACTGGCAGCGGTTCGCCCCGGCGATGAAAAACACGGCCCTCATCGTTCTCAGTCACTAACTGCCACTCGCTGGCTGGCTGCGGAGCGAAATTGAATTCCTTGGCTACCACAATCCCGTCAATTCCGATGCGTTGCAACAGGCCATCCTCGTTTGCTTGATGCTGCAGGAGCCATTCGGCCAGGTTCGGATCGACTTCGCCATGAATGGCACTGGCTAATTCGCGGGCGACGCCGGCAGGTCGAATGGGACTGTAGCCATTAACGAAACGCAGGCCAGCCCACATCGAGGTGCTGCCGAGGCGAACGGTTTGTCCAATCGGCGCGGGTTTTGCCTCCATCCGATAAAGGGTCTCTGGCGGCGGATAAACACTGAAGTAAAGGCGTTGCGGATCCAGCGGCTGCGATTCTAACAAGGATTGGGCAAGATTGTACTTTGGAACCCCGCCATTTGGTGGAATGCAGAAGTAAGTTACGAGAAGCGCGACGAAGGTGATTGCTGGGGGCGACCAATCGCTCGCGAATTGAAATCCGAATGATTCAATTCCCAGCCAAATCAGAGCGAGACCGAAGAATATCCAGGCGAGAGGGAAGAGATGTTCGCCCCCAGTTTTTGCGATGATGCCGACGAGCATGAGGAGGAGCATGAGCAGGAGCAAGAGGAAGGCGGCAATACGTCGTCGTTTTTGCGGAAATGCCGCGAGGGCTTCGGCGGCGCAGAGGGCGAGGACGAGATGCAAGAGTGGGAGCCAGCGGAAACTCCAACGAAAAACGCCGGCAGTGGGCAGCATGGCGAGGATGAAAACAACGAGTAGAAGAGCCAGTTCCCAGCCGATCTTTTTCAGAACGGCGCGGCTGTTGACGACCAAGCCGAGGCACAATGCCGCCGGGGCGACCATACCGCACGCTAGTTCGGCCGCACGATGTGGCTCGATCTTGGATGAAAAGTTGGACCAATTTACGGTCCAGGAGGGCAGAACCAGTCCAGGCCACGCGTTCCACGGGATCAGCCATTGCCAGTGAGCGGAGGGATCGAGCGATTGTCGCGCGGAACCCTGGACGTAATCGAGCAACGCCAGCCAGGCCGGCGCGGCAAGCCCGAGACCGAGAATCACACCGACATACAGCGGCCAAATTCTCGCTAGCCGATTCCGGTAGGGGCGGTTCACCGAACGGCCCGACCCATTTGGGCGATTGAGGTCAATCGCCCCTGCCTGAAACGTGGGGCGCAGCACCAGCCAAACCAGCACCAGGCCCAACATCAGAACGGTGTAGGGAAATCCGCCGGTAATGAGCAGATAAATGAATGGGGCCGGCCAGAGGAAACGCCACCTTGAACGCCTAGGATTCACGGTCCGCTCCGCAGCCCACCACGCCCATGGCAGCCAGGTGAATGCGCCGAGTGCGCCGAACCAATCGCTTGCGCCCCAGCAAATAATCCAGCCGTTGAGTGACCCGACCAGCGCGACGAAGATGGACAGTGGAGTCGATAGTTGCCGGCCACGCGCGAGCATAAACGCACCGGCGCTGAGCATTGCGAGATGAGCGATGGAAACCGCGGCTGCCTGTTGCGAAAAAGTCAGCGGCAATTTCCAGATGCAAACAATCAGCGCGTTAATAAAAATCGAAAACACGCCGTATTGAAATTCGCCGGCGAGATTTCCGCAGACCCAGGAGAAGGGGCTGAGGAGTGGGAACTCGCCGTGATTCCATGCGCGTGCCATATCGGCGAAGACTGGGAGAACTGAGATTTCGTAATCGTCGTTCCAAAAAATGCGCGGATTGTGCGCGAGGAGTAGGGTGCTGAAGAGTATGACAGCGACAGCGGCGATCGTTGCGCCGATTAGTTCAGAACGCGTGGATCGCAGCCTGGACATTCGGCGACGTCAACGCCCGAGACCGCCCAAAGCAGAAAACGAACACCGAACACCGAATGCCGAACACCGAACGCCAAGTGGCAATTTTTGTGGCGTCATCACGTGTTTCGTCCCTGCTCGCTTGTTAGCACACTTGCGACGAAAATTCCGATAAGTTCTTCGGCTTCAGCGAGGCATGGGGCCAAACGCGGATCCCGATTCATCTTCTTGAGCCGTGATACCAAGCTGAGCCACCGTCGGGTTTCGCGGGGAGCTCCTTTAAGCAAACCTTGAGTTTATGGATAAAATCTTTGCAGTTGCCTGCTCTGGTGTTGGGCAAGTCGTCTGTCAATTCAACAACTGCGACGGCGAACTCCATCGGCGTTTTTCCCCTTGTTTTTATCTTCATAGCACCACCGGCTGGCCTTCGGTCATGACGAGAACGTCATTGTGAATGCCGGCCTCTTTTGCTCGCGCGAGCAGGCGGGTGAGCGGCTCATCTAACGGCTCGTAGCCGAGACGGAACGTGCCGTAGTGCATCGGTACCAGTTTTTTCGCGTGCAATTCCAGGAAAGCCTGCACCGCTTCCTCCGGATTCATGTGAACTTCGCGCCCACTCGGCGGATCGTAAGCCCCGATTGGGAGCAGCGCGATTTCGATGTCGTGGCGCTCGCCGATTTCCTTAAATCCCGGAAAGTAAGCGCTGTCGCCGCAGTGAAAAATCGAGCGGCCATTTACATGAATCACAAAGCCGCCAAATCCGCGATGAAGATCGGCGAGAAACCGCGCGCCCCAGTGATGACAGGGTGTGAGCGAAATCTGCAGGCCGTCGAGGGGCACGCTCTGCCAGTAGTCCAGCTCGTGCACGATATGGAATCCAAGGTCGTGAACGAGCGTGCCGACACCGACCGGGACGACAATGGGTTGATCAGAAGCGATTCGCCGCAAGGTTCGCCGATCCAGATGATCGAAATGGGCGTGTGTTACCAGCACCAGATCGATTTCCGGCAAATGATGCATTTCGATTCCCGGCTGCTTCAACCGCTTGATCACCTTCAGCCATTTCGCCCAGTTCGGGTCGATCAAAATATTTCGATTGTGAGTTTGAATGAGAAACGAGGCATGCCCAATCCAGGTGATACAAAATTGACCCGGCCGGATTTTGGGGAAACGCGGGATAGTCCTTTCGCCGGAACGTTTGGTAAAAAGAGACGGAATGAGGACTTCGGCCAAAAAATTCCGCCGGTGCCAGTCGCTCCCCGGCTTGAGGGTCACGCGCGTCGATTTTTTCGTCACTGCGCCATCCGCGGCGTCCTGTCGCACCACCCGCGTTTTTAAAGGAATCGGCACCCGCCAGGAACCATATAAGCTCGCGAGCACAGTTCAAAAAGTATTGCCACGATGAACAAAGAGGAATCCAAGGATACGCTGCGTGCACGAATGCAGGAGGAGCTGCAGGCTTTGGACCCGGAAGACCGGCGCGGTCGTTCATTACAAATCTGCAACCACGTGCTGGAGTTGCCGGTTTGGAAGCAAGCTCGCGTGGTGGTTGTGTTCGAGCCGTTTAAATACGAGCCGGAGATTACACCGTTGATCTCAGATTTGCAGCGGCGCGGCAGCGAAATCATTGCCATTTTGCCAACGGCGCGCAGTCAGCATGATGTAGCGATATTTGGTCCGATTGATCTTGTTCTTGTCCCCGGAATCGCATTTACGCGCAACGGCGTCAGGATGGGACGCGGGTTTGGTTTTTTCGACCGCTTCCTCGCGCATCGCGCCGCGCCTGCGATCAAGATTGGAATCGCGTTTCGTTTTCAGATTGTCGAATCGCTTCCCCTCGAGCCCCACGACGTCAAACTTGATCTCGTCGTGACCGATTAGCTGACCACGGCCTGATGCGGCAGCCATTTGTCGGTCTGGTTCTGGCTGCGATCATCGGCATCGTTGTCGCGGATTCTGTCCCGGCAATCACCGTCTCGATTTTCTTAATCGCGATTGCCGGCGCGCTAGCAGGATTGCGCTGGCGTTTTACGCCATTGGTCTTTGCCGTCGTGGGCGCGACATTTTTCGTGCTGCATAGCACGCACATCACCAACACGCCGGCGGACGCGCTCGCGCAAATCGCTGGTCAACAACCGCGCCCGGCAAATATCACCGGTATCGTCATAACTGAGCCAAAAATCGAAGCGAATGGAAACGCCACTTTTCTCTTGAAATTGCGCAGCGCGAAAATTGAGAACCAGGATGTTCGGACCGACGCCACGGTTTTCGTTCGCTGGCGGGGCCGACCAAACATTGGCGACGAACTTGCGCTTTTCGGAACGTTTCAGCCGATCGACGTGCCACGAAATCCGGGCGAATTCGACATGCGTGCGTACCTGGCGCGACGCGATGTGAAGAGTCTATTCATCGTTCGCTATCCGGAGAATGGTCGGATTCTGGCGCCGGGTAGCGGATTTTCCGTGCTGCGTGCCGCAGCGCACTCGCGCGAATGGATGCAGCACATCCTTAGCCGGGACATCGAAAACTCGCCGGACGTGGTCGGGCTAATTTGCGGGACGGCTCTCGGGCTTCGTCATCAGACACGAGATGATATCGAAGAGCCGTTCCAACAAACCGGTACACTCCATCTTTTTGCCGTTGCCGGTCTGCACGTGGGCATCGTCGCTCGATTATTGTGGACCGTCGCGATGGTGTTGCGTTTGCCGCGCAAAACCGCGACCGGGTTGATCATTCCTTTGCTCTTCTTCTACGCCGCCATTACCGGCTTGCATACGGCAAGTGTGCGCGCCGCTGTCATGAGCGCACTTTTGCTCGGCGGCATTTTCTTCGATCGAAAAGTTCTCGCTCTGAACAGCCTGGCGGCGGCGGCATTTTTGATCTTGCTTTTCGATTCAAACCAACTTTTTACCAGTGGATTTCAACTCTCCTTCGCGGTGGTAGGCACAATCGTGCTTCTGGCCGACCCCATGTTTGTTCGCTTTGGACGAATCGTTGCACCCGATCCGTTCCTGCCGCGTGCGCTGTTGAGTCGCGCACAGCGATTCTGTATTAAGGTGGGGCGCAAGCTCGCGCGTGGTGCATCCGTTTCGTTCGCCGCCTGGATTGGTTCGCTGCCGCTGATCTACTGGTATTTTTACCTCATCACGCCCGTTTCACTCGTCGCCAACCTTGTCGTGGTGCCGATCGCGTACTTTGTTCTGGCGCTGGCGATGTTGTCGCTCATCGCCGCGCCGATTTCATCCGGGCTGTCCATTATTTTCAACAATGCCAATTGGCTGATGTCGCACGTCGTGCTCGGCCTGGTCCATTTCTTTGCCCTGCTGCCGGCGGGACATCTTTACCTGCCGCGCTTCACGGAATCGCACACGCCGATCATGATCACCGTTCTGGATGAAGGAACTGGCGGGGCCGCGCACATTCGCGCCAATGGCTACGACTGGTTGATTGATTGCGGCGGCGAACGCAACTACGAGCGCACCCTGAAATCGTTCCTCCACAGACGAGGCGTCAATCGGCTTCAGGGATTGTTGCTGACCCACGGAGACGCGCACCATATCGGCGCGGCCCTCGAAACCATCGCGGACTTCGGTCCGCGGGAAATTTACGATAATCCCCTCGATGTTCGTTCGAGCGCGCAGCGCCGTTTCTTGGACGCGCCCGGGAAAGCGAAACCGCGACTGCTATTTCGGGGCGATTCGCTTCTGCTCGGGCGGGGCGTGCACGCAGAAATTCTTTATCCGCCGCCAAACATCAAAATTCGATCAGCGGACGACGCGCCGCTGATTGCGCAGCTGGTCATTAATGAACAAATACGTGTGCTCTTCGAATCCGACGCCGGCGCCAAGGCAGAGGTAGCTCTGCT
>QHPN01000055.1:0-7724 GCA_003219115.1 Verrucomicrobiota bacterium
TGTTTGAAGATGCGGTACCAATGCCCACGAGCCTTGGGCTGCCCCACCGGCGTCTATCAATGTTCGCGTTGCGACACCGGTCGTATTCCGAAGGACAGAGACCAAGGAGGTCGAGCAATTCGGGCTAACGAAAGAATAGTTTTGATAGGTCCATTGCACTTTGCCCAACGTCGGCAGTTGTCTCGTAGCAAGCCGCCCAGACGAGTTAGCCGCCGCTCCGGCAGGTTGATAGGTGTACGCTTCCGTCGAGCCGTCCGGCAGCGTTATACTAGCTAGCAGCGGCACGAGTACTGTGGTTGCCGTATTCGGGTCCCCGGGAAATGTTGGCCGCGAAATTGAGCTCGTAGTGTAATTGAAGGTGTAGGTCGCTGTCGCGCTGCCAAAAGCCGTAAGCGTAACGTGATCTACCAGTCGCGGGTAAATCCCGGTCGGGTCAGCTTTGAAGTAGATTTTCTGTTGCCGCCCGAGATTATCCGTTAAAGTCCAGACATTATTTACCGAATAATCGAGTTGGACGTAACTGGAGAAGCGATCTCCCACCTTTGTAAGGACCCATTCTCCATTGTTCAGAGTAAAAGTGCGGATTAGTCCATCAGGCGTTTGCACCTGCCACACCGTTGAACTAACTCGGCTAAGCCGGATGTACGTGCCGTCCCGAGTGTAGAGGACGTTATCCCCGGCCGGCTCCGCAACGTCAACATGCAACTGATCGTAAAACGGATGCTCAGTGCCATCGGGGCTGATATAAATCCAACGATTGAGTCCATTGTCACTCGCCGCCGGCTCGACGAGCTTCCCGAACGACAGGTCCCAACCTAATCCAGCATTAAAGTATTTGTTCGGCGAAGCCGAAAATGTCGTCTGATCAAAGTCCCAAATACCGGAATTGTAAGTGACGCTAAATTGATAGCTAAACGATGGCGTGAGTGGATAGGTGATTCCTAGCGGAACCGAGACACTAAGATTTCCGTTGAAAACATTGACCGTGTCCCAGTCGGTGTGATCCATCAAACGATCGTTGCTTGTGCCGATTGCAAGATTCGGGTGTAGAAGCAAGGCGCGCGAGGCCAATAAATCGATCGGGCTCATGAAAACTGCGAGAACAAGGCAGGCCAACGTAAATACTATCTTCTGCAGGATTACCTTCATTCGAGCGACTCCTTTAGGTGTTCGCGGTAGGGTATTTCTCCAGCGAGAAATCACCTACGCCAAAGCTCGGACATTTAGAGACCTACGACGTGTTACAGTCAGCGGGTCATTACGAACGGACGCGCCGGAGTTAGTTGAGGAACCTGATTGGCCGAAATTGTCCCCGGAATGTCGCTCACGAGGGTCCTGGCTCCGCAGTTGACCAATCCTGATCAAGCGAGGGCGGTATGTCTCTTCGGTGTCGGTACTTACTTGAGACTAATCTCCCGCATTATTTTCTCTCCCAACACTTCGCGAACATCGAGGCGCTTGACCTGAATCTGCGTTTGTTGGTCAACCGATCCGGCGGCTTTTATGAAGATGGGATCGAACTTATCTCGCAAATTGTCGAATGCGGCCATATTCGCAAATTCAAGCAAGATCATCACGTTGTAATCTTGTGGAAACGCCGCTTCTCCAAAAAGGATCTTATAATCAAGTATGACCTTCTCCTTCTTGGCTTCGTCTAACGGACCTTTCAGGGTCGCATGTAGGTTTTTGAAGTAATCGTCTTCTAATCCGTATTTTGCTTTGATCATTTGGACCTCCCAAACCGGTCCTTCCGTGTAAGGGGCGGAGCTTTGCCCAAGGCTGAGGTTAGGAAGGATTATTACAGGGATTGCTGCCAGCAACGCGATGCGACGACATGAGTTGATCATAATTAATTGCTTTCTTGGTTTAACATCGCCCTACTCAGGGGGCCTGAACGCGGTAATAGTTCCATTCACTCCGGCAGCTATGATGTTGCCGTTGGCGTAGGCAAGAGAATTGGTGTAGCCCGACATGAAGCCCTCTTTTGAATAGGGCAATTCGTGCCGCCACTTCAGAGCGCCTGTCTTGCGATCGAGAGCTCCCAATGACGGAATTTGCTTAATCATATAGTTCGGTGTTCCTGCTGTGGCATAGTAAACAGTCTTTTCCAAGACTAGCGGCGTGCCATAAGACCAGCCAAAGACATCAGTGTCCCAGACGAGCGACCCATTATCTGGTCGAAGTGCTCGAACAGAACGGTAATCGGAGGAACCGACGTAAAGCATCCCATCCACAAATCGGGGAGTGGACTCTACCCAAGACAGCCAATGAAAAACAATCCAGGTCGGGCGGCCATCCGTCTAGTTCCGACTACAATCTTATGTTCCGCGAGTACAGGAGCTGTGTTAACTGCGCTGCCGGTGTCAAACCGCCAGACCTGTTTACCCGTTTCCCGATCAAGCCCGTAGATGTAATGGTCAAAGCTCCCGAAGAAAACTCGATTTCCGGTAACTAAAGCAGTTGCGCGAACCTTGTCGCCTGCTTTGAACTTCCAGATCTCCTTCCCGTTCTCAGCATCTAGGGCATGGAAAGTACCGTCGCCTCCGCCAATGTATATTTTCCCGTCAGCTACAACTGGCCCAGCGCTACTATAATCCCAGCCATCAGGGGAGCCCGGCAGGCTCCTTTTTCCGCCACCACCCAGGTCAGCTTTCCATATTAGCTTGCCAGACGACAAGGTAACTTTGAATAGCCGTCCATTATCAGCGAGGAAATAAACGGCGTCACCGGCGACGGCCGGCTCTCCGTGTAAGGGGCTTTGCGCATCAAACAACCAGCGACGCTGGCCGTTTGTTCCGTCAAGGGCTTGTAAATGCCCGCCGGAATCGCCAACAACTACGGTACTGCCGGCTGCAACAGGGTTGGCCCAAATTCCACCTGGAGCTTGATATGACCAAGCAATCTTGGGAATTGACTCTGAGGCGGGTGGGACTGTTTCTGTCGGCAGTGCACGGTTCGAACGCTCGAGACGGATCGGAAGTTCAGTAAGACCAAACTCTCCAATAAGATGATCGTCCTCGATCGAGAAATCGAGGTCGAGACCAGGAATCGTAAATCCAGTCGCTTTTTCTGCAACATATCCAACCGGGGCGCCAAACACATGGAGCTTCGGCAGCCACTCCTTCGCCAGCAACTTGCCTTTGTAGAGTCCGAACTCGTAGGCAATCTCAGCGGATTCGGACTGATGGAGAGCCGTTCCAACCCACAAGCCTTCAAGGTTCTTCAGTGCTGCGGGCAACTCCGGCGAAGGAGAAGTTGCTGGGACCGCTGGCGTATCCTGAGGATAAAGCAGCGGTAACGTTGCGGTGAAGAAAGAAACAGCCAAAAATCTAGTTCGCACAGGATGCTTCACACCGTGCCACGACAGAAATAACTTGGGAGGCGCGATGCGAATAACGGCAGTAATGATAAATGGACACTCGCGTTCTTCGTTTAGATGTGATTTTACGCCGCATTGGATGTGATTAGTTTGGCAAAACTCTTGTCTTGCGCGAGATAATCCTCCCGGGGCGGGCTGAAGGTATCGAGAACGCGGGTGTCTTCTACGGTCTCTACACCGTGCGGCACGTTACTCGCAAGGTAAAAGCTATCGCCCGTTGTCAAATCGTGAGCGACGCCAGAAACGATTAGCTTCATATGGCCGGAGAGAATGCTCACGAGTTGCTCCTGCTCGTGAGAGTGTTCAGGCATTCGGCTGCCACGCTGGAGATGCGCGATCATCTGATACATGGTGCGACCATGAGCTTTAGTTTGCCGCCGGATGCCAGGGCAAATTTCAATCCAAGGGAATTCCTTCTTCATACTAGATTCAGTTCGGTTAATTGTTATGGTCCGCCTTAAATACCTGCTGCGATTCAGCAATGCGCGGACAAAAATCGGAATTTCGAGGACAGGCTTAGATCAGCAAACGGTGCTTGTTTGAGGTAGTACTTGTACGTCCAGCTATATGCTGGTGTTCATCCAGCAGATAGTACTCTTTGAAGATGCAACCTGGTGGCGCGCCGGGCCGGCAACAAGCTTGCGGCTTGCGTTAGCAAGTGAAAGGCCACAAACTGGAGGCGTCAAAATTGGTGAGTCGAGATTGAAGCCACTGCGCCACGAACCAGGCTGTCACGGTTCCGCCCATTGTCCCAGCCACAGCTAACTGCGCATTTTGAACCAGAATCAGACGGAACACAGCCTGTCGTGTCGCCCCAAGAGCAGTACGAATTGCCAGTTCCTTTTGTCGCATCCCTACTAACTGGCTCATTACTCCATAGGTGCCAAGGCTTGTAATCGCGATTGCGACTAAGGCGAAAGCGGCGAAGAGCACCATTTGGAGGCGTGGTAAGGCATTACTTTGCCACGTTAACTCTTCCAGCGTATTCACTCCGAACGCTGCGACATCACGACTCGTGAGACTCAGTGCTCGGCGGCCTGCCGCGACTGTATCCGCAGTGGAACCCCGACCATACAGCACAATAGATGCTTTGCGCAGTGAGACCTGTTCAAACGGCACATAAACTGTTTCGCCAAAGTCAGCTGTTGTGCCCGCATCCCGCACGTTACCGACGACTCCAACGATTTCTATGAGCGGACTGTCCTTCGGCAAAGCCTTGCGGATTTTTCGCCCGATCGCTGTCTGTCCCGGCCATAACCTATCCGCCAGAGTCTTGCTAACTACAGCCACTGGTTTTGAGTCAACGCGATCGCGTTCATTGAGTAGTCGTCCTTCAATGAGTGGAATACCCATGACGGAGATGTACCCCGGCGAGACACGGCGGAATTGGAATAAGAGCGGATCCGCAGTGAATTCACCATTTGCAAGCTGCACCAAGAAAGTACCACCCCATTGCGGATCGCCTACCGGTAGCGTCGTCGTAAGGCCATAAGCTGCTAGTGTGGGTTCTGTAGCGAGATTGGCTTCCAAGCTTCTAACAAATTCGACACGCTTTTCATGCTTGGCGTATGCCGGCTCCGGGAATTCAATGTGGAAGCAGACGCGCCCGGCTCCCTCAAAACCTAGTCTCACCCTGCTAACCTTCGCCAGACCAATTCCGGCAAGTGTTGCGCATATAAGAATGAGCACGGAGATCCCGGCTTGAAATGCCACCATTCCTTTCTGCAAACGTACTGCAGTAGGATTGGCACTCATGCCGCGCGCTTGGCTAACCAATGTGCGTGAAACTGACAGCGAGCGAGTTTGTAATACAGGGAAAAAGCCAACGAGCACGCCTGTGCCTGTGATAATGCCGAAAGCAAATGCGATTGTCGGCCAGTCGATAACAGCCATACGCAAGAATGTAGCGAGTACAGGATCAGGATTGAGGTGCTGGAGAGCAGGCAAAGCCAGCCAGGTAAGCCCAACAGCACAAACGCCGGCGACTGCTACCAGAATTAAACTCTGTACAAGAGATTGTCTTATAATTCTCCAAGTAGTAGCACCCAGCGCCAGACGCATTGCTGTTTCATGGTCCCGTTCGCCAGCCCATGCGATCAAGACCGACGCAAGATTGCAAATCGCCAGCAGAAGCAGGACAAGCGCACTGCATTGGACAGCCACAACAACATTGCCCGACCCGCTTAGCAGCTGGTCGCGCAGCGTCTGGACTCGCCATCCCCAGTCTTTGTTTATTGGATCAGCTTCTTTGGCTCGAATGGCGAACTTTTGAAGATCAGCCTGTGCCACAGCCACTGTAACTCCCGATTTCAGTCGACCGTAGGTGTTGACCTGACGAGCCGTTGTCCCAGTCGTCCACATCCCTTGCGGAAGGTCGAAAGGAAGCCAAACATCTATGCCCGCGCCCGTCGTTGTCGGTTGTGCGTAACCGGGAGGCATCACGCCAATAATAGTATGAAGCACTCCGTTTAAGCGCATTGTTTTACCAACCATTGTCGGATTGCCGTTGAAAGCGGTCCGCCATAGTCGATGACTGATAAGTGCCACTGACTTGGCGTCTGGTCCCTCTTCCGCCGAAGTAAACGCACGTCCTATCACAGGATGGACTTGCATGACGTCGAACAAACTCGCAGTGACCCGGGCGCCCTCAATCCTTCGCGTGTCGTCTCCGTCTGTCCAGTTCACATCAGCCGGGACTGTCGCAGCGAGGGCACTAAAGGAATGTGTTGCTTCCTTGAGTAAGAGATAGTTCGGATACGCGTCGGAGAAGTCGCGGCGACCCTGCCCTGGAATTACTTTCGTTGCTGGAATCACAACGACCCGGTTCGCATCGGGAACGCCCAGGTTTCCGAAGAGAAAGGCATGTAAGACGGCGAATGCCGTGGTGTCAGCGGCAATAGCTAGTGCCATGGTAGCAATGATCACCAGAGTGGCAACCTTGCGACGCTTAAACAGGCGAAATGCGGTTGAGATATCGAGTATTATTGATTGCATGATCACTTACTTGCCTTAGCTCAGCCTTGCAATTTGCCTATAAGGTTCAATACCATAACCGCCAATTAGGTTGTCTGCGCGCTAAGTGATAACCTGCGTATTCGGCCAACGTGCGGACAAAAAGCGGCCACTTGAGGACGAACTTTGGAGGCTAGCAGCAACCCATTATCGGGGAAGGACTAATTCCGATGCGATCCAAGGCAATTCTGACCATGCGTGCTACGGCACCGCGGCACTTCCGATGTCCACATTTGTCCGCGAAACGTCCTTTTTGTGGCGACCTAAGTTCTTCTAGAATTCACCAACGTAACAAGGACAGAACTTGGGCGAGAAGGCCGAGCTCCGAGATTCAAAGTCGAAGGAAATAACAATGAAAACGAAACTGATAATAGGTGTTGTGTTCGTGAAAATCATGACGCAGCCAGGTTTCGGGCAGGCCGCTCCATCGCCAGCCAGCAAACCCGACGCAACCGCACCCCCGGTCTACTCGCAAAATCAGGAAGCGAACGAACTTTTCCTGAAGGCGCGCGAGCTTGCGAAAAAAGGTGATCCGCGTGTGCCCGGTGGAGCGCTGGTGCACGCGCGCGAGGCGATCAAGGTTTATGAAGAAGCGGTGGCGAAAGACCCGCATTTCGCCCTCGCTTATGTGGAGATGTCCCGTGCATGGTTGAGCCTCGGTTACTCCGATCCCGACGGGCTGAGCAGTGATCAGATTATTCCACCGGCCAAAGCTGCGCTCCTCAAAGCGCTGGCATTGGACCCGAATCTCCCCGAAACCCATGTGGCGCTGGCCGCGCTCTATTACAACCTCGAGTATGATTGGGAGAAAGCGGCAGCCGAATACAAGCGGGCGCTGGCGCTCCGTCCGGATAATGCGGCCGCCCACATGAGTTACGCGGCCTACCTTGGATCGATGGGGCGCTTTGACGAAGCGGTCGCGGAAGCGAAGAAGGCTGAGGAGCTCGCGCCATCTCGCATGGCGGACATCGTGCTCGCGAGGATTTACTATTATATGCGCCGCTACGATGAGGCAGCGGAGTACTGCCGAAGATCGCTGAGCAAAGAAGACAACGTGCTCGGCCATTTCTTTTTAGGTTTCATTTACGTGGCGCAAAAAAAGAGCGACGAAGCAATCGCCGAATTCCAGAAGGGCACGACTTTTAGCAAGAATGGCGGCGCTCTGGCCGGCCTCGCCTATGGCTATGCAATGGCGGGCAGAAAAGAGGATGCGCAGAAGATCATTGAACAACTGAAGACCAGTCCCGCCGGCGGTTTGATCGTTCCCTATCGATTGGCCGCCGTTTACCTGGCACTTGGAGACAAGGACGAGGCAATTCATTGGCTCAGAAAA
>QHPN01000055.1:7738-15754 GCA_003219115.1 Verrucomicrobiota bacterium
GAATTGGATCAGTCAGCTGAAAGTCGATCCGGTCATGGATCCGTTGCGTTCTGATCAACGTTTCCAAGAATTGATGCGGCAGTTAAAGTTTATCGGATAGGTCCTGGCGCCTAGGCAGAAAAGCGTGCCGGGGTGTGGCTAGGTAGTCTTCTGTAAGTCCACCAGCAAAGCGTTAGAAAAAAGAGAAGATTGATGGCGAGGCCTAAAACGCCGACCTCGGGGCCGTACATTCCAGTGTTTCGAACCCCAAGCGCGCCGACTTTAGTTCCAAGCCCGAAGAACACATAAGCACCGGCATTCCATACACCATGGCTCAGACTAGCTACAATCACTGAACCTGAAATTAGGCGGAGGAGACTCCAGATTGCGCCCATAACTGCGGCATTGATCATAAAGACCGGCACTTGCGAGGCCGGCGGATTGAAGCCAGTTTCTAAGGTCACCGCCGACAAGTGCCAAAGTGCAAAAGCCAGACTGCTCCAAACTAGCAGTCCAGTCGGCCCGGCCCCGACTCTTTCAAGGGCAGCCCAAAACCATCCTCGGAAAAAACCTTCCTCAGTTAGGATGGCCACGACAAATGTTGAAACAGCGACAAGCACAAAGTTCAGTTCAGCTTTGTGCCAGTTAGTATGGGACAAATCCGCGACGCCTCCTCCTATCGCGATGACTGCGACGATGCCAAGAACAAGAAGCGGATAGAGAAGTGCCAATCCGTAGTGGCGCCACTGGCCCCACGCAAATCCCATATCGTGACGAGAAAAGCCTTGAAGCCACCAGAAAACAACTATTAAAGGAAACAAGGGTAACGCGCTAAATGCGGACAGACCAGTCGCATCCATTGTCGTAGTGATTGCGATGGCTGCGAGCACTCCCACTATCGGCCACCACAGGAGTTGTCTCTTTCGGTCTCGCCGCTGAGGTATGGGCGCTTGTTTCATCATGACTCTATGAGATGCATGCCGGGTCCCGGTCAGATTCAACGAAATTGCTAAAATTAGGTGTCAGACTTCACCCCAATTAGGATTCCCAGCCGACGAGCAACTAACCCCTCTAACGAACCGAGCCATCGCTTCGATCCAAACTTTTTTAAATATCGAGCAAAGCGAACGACAACTACACGGAATCCTTAGAAATGAAGCAGTCGGTATTCCTCTTGCATCAGCGAAGCATCCAACTAGACAGAGATAAGGTTGCAGGACGGGTGAGTGCCTAACAGATTGCCTGTTGTAACCGAGCGGGGACCGTCGATTTCATTCATCAAATGGAGCTTGCGCTATTGCATCGCAAATGTTCCGCGGATGGAAGTTAGGGACATATTTCTCGCCGATGTCGCGCATAAAACCACGCGATGCCACGGAGGGATGCTGCCGCACAACACCAGCGCATGTCTTGACGAATTCCTCTTTGAATTTGAGACGAGGAAATGCTCGCACGATTTCGCTCGCTTCAGCTTTTTTGATCAACGAAAAATACCGGCTCCAACTCCGACCAACGCAATTTCCGGTTGCTTAAACTGTCCAATGGCCGACGCGTGCATCGCGATCCCATCCCACACGACCGCGGTTCGATCCTGCGACAATCCGTGCTCTCCCAAAAATTGGCTGGCGGCCTGCGCTCCCTGAATCTCAAATGGCAGATCGCCGACAAATTGTTCGGTTAGGCCAAGGTCGTGTAAGATGCACGCAATATAGAGAAGCTCGTAATCCACTTTCACGGCGGATGCCTTTCCTGAGAGCGCCCCAAAAAGAAATGTTCGAACTGCGTGATTAAATAAGAAGGGCGGTGATGCCTCTTGGGCCAATTTCGTAGCGTCGAGCGCGATTTTTGAATCAACAAGAGTAATGCCGGCCACAACTTTTGGAAGCGGTGCATGTGGAACGACGTCATCTGGTGATTGAGAGGGCGAAGGAGACGGGTGCGCGGGAAGGCCCGGCGCACTGATCGAGCCCGATACGGCGACGGCGCCAAGCGCTTTGATTAAGTCCCGTCTTTTCATGATTCGTGAAGTTCAAATCTAACCGGCTTATCTCGGACCAACGATATATGAATGGTTGTACGCCATGCGCAACTCCGTCGTAGCAGGCGCCTAAAGCGATTCATATATCTTTAGGGTTTAATATGAACCTCATAACGGCCCCAAATCGGCCCAAACGAAAAATCTTGCGTGTTTCTTGCCTGGAAACCAACGCGGGCGGATTCCATACCCTCAGTCCCTCGACTACCACTCCTATGCCTAGCGGCAATAGCTTGCGTAACCTTAGGCAACCCCAGATACCAAGTAGCGACTTGCCCGATGGATCCGTCTAAGTTGGCGGCCATCTTGATAGCCGCATTCTTCGGCTATAGCATTTTGAGTTAACTCCGGGTTTGAAGACAGAGTTTTAGATCGAGCGAGTCGCAACAATGTCCTGTAGCGTCCGATAGTAACGCCCGTCGCCGCCTTGAAAACCCGACTAAGATGCCGAGGGCTAATACCGGCTATCTCGGCCAGTTGCGAAACTGTCGCGCGTCGAAAAGGATTTTGGATAATCCAGTCCTGCACACGGTGAACTCCTGCACGAAAATGGTCGCGGTAACTGAGATAGACGCTGCTTTGCGACTGTTCGCCACTACGTCGCAAATGGACAATCAGGTCCTGTGCTACTTTGGTCGCTAGGAGCGGACCATGTTGGGTCTCTAAAATAAAAAGCGCCAAATCCACGCTCGAGATCACTCCGCCTCCGGTAAAGATATTGCCATCCTGTACGAACAGCGCGGCATCTTCGACGATGCTTTTCGGCGCTGCTTTGCGAAGGTCAGGAAGCCTGGTCCAGTGCGTCGTACTGTGCCGCCCATCGAGCAAACCTGCGGCTGCCAGAGTGAAAGCCCCGGTTGAACTCGAACAAATTGTAGCACCGCAGCCGTATGCTCGCGCAAGCCAACTTTTTAGGGATGCGGACGTTAAATTCTTTAGGTCGCGTCCAACTGGCCCAGGAACAAAAACGATGTCCCCGGAACTAGGTCTGACACTCCTTAAGGGCTCGAGATCGCAGAGGGTCAAACCGGACGAGGAGCGCAAGCACCTTTCAGTCTCGCCGCAGTATCGGAGTGAGTATTGGACGCCGAATGGCCGAGCCGAGTTAAATACTTCAACGGGTCCCGCGAGGTCTAGCAAATCGACCTGATCGAGAAGAACAAAGAATACCTGTGGCACGCCGCTGATCGCTTTTTGCGGCTGAAAATTCCGAAAAGTAGGAGCCAGGGTTGGCGAAACGGGAGACGGGATCATGACCAAATACCAAATCTGGTCAAAAGTCAGCATGTAAGATGCCCAAGTCGTTCTATAGGACTAAAGAACAATGAGACAGACAATTACACAGCACAGCCTAACCTTCTGGATGTTGGTTACGTTCGTAAATGGGAATCTCGCGTCCCGCAATTGGGAAAGGACCATTGCCGTAAACGCGAAGTGCTCAGACTATAGGACAAGGCGGAACGAAGACCGCGTGTAAGACACGCTGGCAGGCGTCGGACTTCAATACTTCCTTGCCAGAATAGAGTGCTTCGGGTAACGGCCTGATATGACCGTTAAATGACCGTAAGCCAAATTAAGTGATTACCGAACGTCAAAATAACGCCAGTAGTTCTGATGAACCGCGACGAGATGTCATCCTTGACGCCGCGGATCGGTTGCTGGCGCGGTATGGCTACACGAAAATGACAGTAGATGATCTCGCGAAAGAAGCGGGAATCGGCAAGGGCACTGTGTATCTTCATTTCAAAAGCAAGAAGGACGTTGTTCTTTCTCACGTAGATAGAATCGTACGTCGCCTGATTGAGCGGTTGCAGGTGATCGCCAAAAGCAATCGCCCCGCAGCAGTAAAGCTTCGACAAATGCTTGTGCTGCGGGTGATGTTTCGATTCGATAGCGTTCAGCATTATACTGAGAGCATCACTGAAGTCTTGCGAAACCTGCGGCCACAATTGTTACGAAACCGACGTGAACATTTTGCGGAGGAGGCAACTGTATTAGTTAAGGTTCTTAGAGATGGCAAGCGCCGCGGAGAATTTCATCAGCACCACGCCGGTTCGATGGCACGGGTTCTTATATCCGCAACGAACGGACTGTTGCCCTTCAGCTTAAGCACGACCGAGCTGGGAAAGCGCGAGGATGTTGAAGAGCTCGTCACCAAAACTGCCGACCTTCTCGTGAGCGCCTTGACCCTGCCATCTGCTCCCAAACGCAAATCGGGCTAAAACGCCAATAACCTAAAGCAGAGCATGTATTCCAGGGGGCGGTCGCTAAGACATAAATAATCCCTTTCTGCTCCTTAGCTAGTTGCCACCTAACACTGCAACTTGAGTGCCTGCTTGCTATTGAAGCGTTGTAGAAAGCAGGACACTTCAAAGATTGGATGGCGTGTTATGTCCAGCCAATGTCCTTTAACTAGTTATGTGGGATGTAATACTACTACGTGCTCGGTTCACATTACTATCTTTTGCACAAAGCCTTTGTGCGCAGCGATAGCAGAGCCATTGTATGGTGACCCCCAGGCGCATCGGTTTGCTTATATTCGACGAGATAAGCTCGGTCGAGTTAACCGGTGCTGCAGAGGCCTTCTCTCGGGCCGCAATGCCATATGGGTATGGTTGCTGCGAAGACCCGTGCCACAAGGTTAAAACTCTTGGAGTTACCACAGCACCGATAACGACCGACTCTGGCCCGACGGTTATTCCAGAAGTTGCGCTCACAAGGGCGTCGTTCTCGCTTAAAGAATCTGCGAGATCATGAGCCCGAAGGCAGTTGGTCTCGTGGTTTTGGAACAGATGACGGCCGCGGACTTGACCGGCGCCGCCGAAGCTTTTTCTCGCGCTGCGCTTCCCACCGCGTACGGAGCATTTGAGTGTCGGTGCTACCAGGTCATCACCGTCGGGATGACGACTGAGCCGTGTGAGACGGAATCCGGACTTCTGGTCAAGCCGCAGTTCGATTTTGAGACTGCACCGGCGTTCGACACGCTCATTGTGCCCGGCGAAAATCGCATTCCTGCACCCAAAGTGCGTAGAACGATTGCGAAGTGGCTCAACTATCGAGCCGCTACCACCAGACGCATCGCGGCATTGGGCACAGGGATCTATGCTTTGGCTGCCACCGGCCTGCTGGACCGGCGCCAAGTCACCACGCACTGGCGATTTGCAAAGGATGTCGCCCTTCGGTTCCCGAAGCTGCGGGTGAACCCGAACATCCTATTTATTAAGGACGGGCCATTCTATACCTGTGCCGGGGGCACATCGGCGATAGATTTTTCGCTGGCTTTGATTGAAGAGGATTACGGGCGTAAGGTGGCCTTGCGCCTGGCTCGTGATCTGGTTGTTCACCTCAAACGGCCCGGCGCTCAGGAGCAATATTCCGAGCCGCTGCAATTCCAAGTCCAGGCAGCAAACCGATTCGCGGACCTTGGTGTTTGGATCTTGTGCAATTTGAGCCAGGACCTTTCGATAGAATCGCTCTCGCAGCGAGCCTGCATGTCACCGCGGAATTTTACTCGCGTTTTCACGAATGTTTTTGCGAAAACTCCGGCTGAATTTGTCTGTCGCGCTCGTATCACTGAGGCACAAAGGCGGCTGCTCCTTCCGCGTAATACCATCGATAACGTCGCAGTCTCGGTTGGGTTCAAGAGCGCGGACGCATTCAGTCGAGCCTTTGAACGGTATACGGGTATGCGGCCGAGCGCTTATCGGGCGCGGCTCGGAATCGGATCAGAAAAGGAATCGTTCGAGTGGCAACCGGCGCAGCTACCACTAGCTCACGCCTAATTTCCGTGTTTGTATCTGGAACAGATCATCTGGATCGTGCGCGCAATGAAATCCTGCCGAATGTGTGTTCAAACTCGTTCGCGCGGAGACACTGCGAGTCTGTGTTCTAACGTTGCAGGTCGCGACTAGCAGCAATAGCCAAATAATTGGCCGTAGACGCAAAGTAATTGAACACAACGCTCATTGTGTTGTCGTGCTAGCTCCGACACCTTGGGAAGTACACTAGCGGGTAGTAGCAGTGGCTCGAACTGTCCGCCCAATGTCCTAACGCCAGTGAGTCACTGGACTTAGTGTTGCTACCGATTCGTACAACTAATCTGCAATAAACCTTAACCAAAGTATTGGAGAAACAGATATGACAACCAGTTGGCTTCCTAAGTCCTTCCGGCGAGATGTCGCTATCATCGGGATATTGGTGTTCGTTAGTTCAACCGCATTTGCGCAGGCACCACCGCCGACTGGCGGTGCCGCGGGTGGCGCTCCTGCGGCGGGAGCGACCGCTGAGGCCGAGCGCGTCATCGTGACCGGTTCAAACATTCCCACGGCAGAAGAAGTGGGTCCGAACCCGGTAACGAACCTGAACAAAGATTACATCCAAAAGACAGGCACCGTCAGCGTCGAGCAGTTGCTGAAAGATCAGCCCGTCAACAACGCAAACAGTATTCCGATCGCGGGCAATGGCACGAGCCAGGGGGGGCCGGTCGGGTTTACCTCGGTGGCGTTGCGCGGGTTGGATCCCGGAGCCAGCCTGGTCCTGCTGGATGGGCGCCGTGTTACCAGAGTGCTCGGAGGCACCTTTGTCGATATCAATACCATCCCGCTCTCGGCGGTTGAGAGCATCGAAATTTTGAAGGCGGGCGCTTCGGCCGTGTACGGGGCGGACGCCGTGGCCGGTGTGGTCAATATCCACCTCTGGAAAGATTACCGTGGGGCCCAAATTTCGCAGTATTATGGCAACACCCTGGACAAGGATGCGGGTGCCTATAAGCCATTACCGGTGACATCTTTTACTTTCACCATAACTCCACCTTTAACGGAGACCGGGGCAACTCCCTCACCCCGCCATTCCTGAGTTCCAACTCCAGTCCATGGAACTTTAGCGTTAGTACGGCGGTAGCGGCAGCGGCAGGTGCGCCGATACCAGCGGACGCGGGCCCTCTAATATTTACAACTCCGCCGAGTAACACGAACGGTTTGGCACCGACCAATACGTTCATTTCGGATAATGGCAGGGTTAGAACTACCCCCGGGGGCTTACTGCCGGGCTTTAACTTCAACCTGTTCTCAAGTCTCTATCCGGAACAGGAACGATGGGGTGGTTACGCGGCCTTTAACGACAAGATCTGTGGCGATCAGGTACAGATATTCGGCGACTTCTATTATACCGATGTGAAACAACACGACGAATTGGCGCCCCTTGCAACGGGTTCGTTCGTCACGGAAGGGCAGCCAACCCTGGCCATTCCGCCGCATATGGACTTGAATGGAGTAGCGCCTCCAAACACGCCGAGGTTTGCCGGGCAGCCGGAAGGTCCCAATCCTGGCGAGGTGCAAACGCCCACCCCGGCCAATGCCTTCAATCCGTTTAATCCGTTCAATCAGATTATCTCCGGTGGCACCCGGGCCCGTGTCTTCGATTTCGGCAATCGTTTGATCGATACCGAGAACGAGGCCTACCTGGCAACAATTGGAGTCAAAGGCGACAAAGTGTTTGGTTCCAACTGGGGTTACGACGGTGCCTTCCGCTACAGTCAGATCTATACCATTGCTCAGATTCAGACGGTTTCCGCATCGCGTTTCAATCGCATCTTGAATGCGAACGACCCGATTTTTGATCCGAATTCGTCGTCCTTTATCGGGACGACAATTCCCTATAATCCCTTTACCAGTTTCTCGGAGCCGACTTTTGCGAGCAACATTCCCTCGATCTTGTTTGCCCGTGCCAACATCAGGGACCTGACGAAGTCGGCGCTGACCGCGATCGACTTTCACGTTTACACGACCGACCTGTTTGAGATGCCGGCGGGGCCGGTTGGATTCGCGATGGGCGCTGACTGGCGGCGGGAGCAATTTGATCTTAACCCGGATGATGAGAACAAAACCGGCGATCAACCTGGTGTCGGTATCGAAAAGCCGAGTTTTGGCGGGCGCAAAGCGTATGGCATCTTTGCCGAGACGCAGATCCCGATTACCAGCCCCAAGATGGGCATTCCCGGAGCG